>CALBLB010000111.1 GCA_937896115.1 uncultured Succinatimonas sp. | reverse complement strand
TGCGCTGTTCCTGCTTGGAAGACGAGGAAGCATCATCAACATAGGCGGACATAAAGTATCACCGCTTGAAATAGAATCGGTAGCGATTACCTACGAAGGTGTGAACGACTGCGCCTGTATTCCTGTAGACGATGAAGAATTAGGTCAGGTACCCAAGCTTTTTGTACAATTGAATTGCAAGAAAGAAGCTTTTGACGAAGAGCTTCTGCGCAAATATCTTTCCTGCCGCCTTGCACATTTTATGCTTCCTAAATTTATTGCGGTGATCGATAAAATTCCAAGAACCAATAAAGGAAGTTTAAAAAGGGAGGTGCTTAAGTGAATAATAAAAAAATTATATTAAATCTTTTGCAATCGTTGCATCCTGAAATAAATTTTGAAAATGAATTGCGCCATTTCGTAAGTAGCGGGATCTTGGAAAGTTTTGACATCGTACAGATCATTTCTGAACTTGAGACCTTGCTTGGAATAAAGATCCCAGGAACTGAACTCGTACCTGAAAATTTTGAATCTTTAGATGCCATTTGCTCGTTGGCTACGAAATATCAAGGAACCCAATCATGAAAGCCGCAATTTCACATGTAAAGATCAAAGCATTATGCGCTGTGGTGCCTTCGACAGTCTCGAAGTTTGAAGACGAGATCAAGGAATATCCGTTTTCAGAACATTCATCAAGAAAATTAGCCAAAGTCATGGGATTTAGAGAGCATAGAATTGCCCCTGAACAGGTTTCTCTGTGTGATCTTGCCGAATTTGCAGTAAAACAATTTTTAGATAACGGCATAATTTCACGAGACGAAATTTCAGCACTCGTATTCGTAAGTCATCAACATGAATATCCAGTTCCTGGGAATTCAAAAGTATTACACGGCAGGTTAAAACTTTCGCATAACACTCATTGTGTTGATCTTTATGAAAATTGTTCAGGCTTTATCTCCGGTCTCTATACCGCGTCAACCATGCTTGCCTCAACTGAAGAGATGCAAAAGATCCTTCTGGTTACTTCCAACGCCGGGACCTGCCATTTAAACATTAAAGACAGAAATACTTATCCTTTGATGGGAGATGCTGCAAGCGTAACTTTAATAGAAAAAAGCCCGTCTGCCGATGACAAGATCTTCTTTGATTTTTATCACGACGGCTCTGAAGTTGAAACCCTGATAGTTCCGGCAGGAGGAATGAAACTGCCTGCAGATGAAAATACCGCAAAGCTTGCCAAGGACAACCTAGGAAACTACCGCAGCTTAAATGATTTGCATATGGACGGAGCCAAAGTTTTTCATTTTGTAATGGACAAGGTTCCTGCACTGATAAATGACCTGTGCACTTACGCAAAGATAAAGAAAAGTTCTATCGATTATCACTTAACCCATCAACCCAATAAATTCTTGGTGGATAAATTATCAGATCTGATCTTAGATGTTGATGAAAACAATCAAGCGGTGATCTTCGACAATATTGTGGAAAACTTCGGCAATTCATCTAGTTCGACCATTCCCGTTAATATAGCCTTCAATCTGCAAGGCTGTCTGACGACAGAGCAGAACGTCAAATCAGGTATGCAAGAAAAATTGGTATGTTTGTCGGCATTCGGAGCCGGTATGACAGCTTGCGCCGCCGTTTGCCGTCTTGGCAATTTGTCCTTTTGTGCTCTAAAAGAATACCCATGCCCGGTAACGGATTGAGAATATGACCGTACATAAATTTTCACACGTCAAGATCTCCTGCTTGTCGGTTGTGGTTCCTCAAAAAGAAATCAATATTTTTGACGAAGCTCAATACTATGACAACAATATTCGTCAAATAGAGCGCATGAAAAAGAAGGTGGGATTCTATAAAAGACGAGTAGTCGATACAGACACCTGTGCCGAGGATCTGGCTTTAGCAAGCGCCAAAAATCTCATAGAAGATAACAATATAGATAAAAACAGCATCGATGCGCTGATATACGTATATCAACAGATGGCCTATCCAGGTGTTGTAGATGCCTATGAACTCCATCATAAACTTGATCTGTCTTCAGATTGCATCGCCACAGGAGTATTACAAGGTTGCGCCGGCTGGTTATACGGACTTTATCTTTGTTCAATGCTTATAGAAAGCGGTGCCCATAGAAAAATACTGCTGTTAAATGCTGATACTCCCAGCAAAGGAAAAGATCCTGCCGACAGAAACAGCGCCCCGCTCTTTGGTGACGGCGGTTGTGCCACTTTACTTGAATACACCGAAGAAAATCATGACTCTTATTACAACATTGCCACCTTCTCATACGGATATGACAAGATCATAACCCCAGGACGCGGATTCAGACTAAATTACGATTTCAAACAAAGTGCCGACTCTGCATTCAATGCACCGATAATCGAACCGTTTATCTCAAAAGCAGGATATAAAACACGTTTAACCGACGCTCAGTTAGACGGTAATGCCGTATTTGAATTCACCATAAATCAAGTTCCGGCCCAAATTAAAGGAACAATGGAATATCTAGGTTTAAAACCTGAAGATTTTTCACAATTGTGTCTGCATCAAGCCAACAAGCAAATCGTTCAATCGATTGCCGAGATCGTTCAGTTTCCTCTTGAAAAAACCGACTACAAGCCGTTCTCCGTCTACGGCAACAATACCATGTGCTCAATTCCCACCGTTTTATCCTGCCAGCATAGGAAAAACGGTAAATTTGAAGACAAACCTTACCTTTGCTGCGCTTATGGAAACGGTCTGGTAAGCGTTACCGCCGTACTTGACTTAAAAGACAGTAAGTGCGGTGAAATAAAGGATTTTCAGAAGGATAATGATTTTAAAAACAGAGCACAATGGATTGAATACTGGAAAAAAAAATTTGAACAATAATAATAAAATGAAGGCTACTTTATCATTTATAAACTTTAATCATCTTTCAGAAGATGTTCTGCTTGAAATCTTAAAGCATAGAAATGCTGAAGAAATCAGAAAACAAATGCGAAACACAGAAATAATTTCAAAAGATGAACATTTAAATTTTTGTAAGAGTCTGCATAATAACGATAAACTTTTTTATTACGCGGTTTTTCACGACGACAAACTTATAGGAGTGATTGACTGTGTTCTGCTGGACGAAGTAAGTCGTACTTTTATGCCAGGATGCTATTTTTTTGATGAATCTTCGATAGTAAGGACTCATGCATGCATAGCAGCAAGGTATATTTGGGAACAAAAAAATCTGCTACATTCAAAACTGATAGTAAGAAAAAACAATGCTAAAGCGCTGATATTTGATACCTTAAAGCTTGGATATAAAATTGACGGTGAGGATAATGAATATTATCATCTTTCGGCGAAACTGAATAACAATGGAGACTCTGTAAATAAAAAATTTAAAAAAATAAGCGAACTTTATAATTTAACTTATAAATTATAAAGTTCACACATTAAATTTTATTAATTACCGGTCAACTATATTTAAATAACAAGAGGATCCGTATATGACTAAAGACGAAATATTCCAGAATATCATCGAAGCTATCGACCCTTTGGATGAAATCAATACTGATACCGTAATCGCCGATTGTGATGATATAGACTCTTTGGCACTGTTTTCAGTAGTAGTTTTTTTAAAACAAAAATTAAAGAAAAATGTAAGTTTGGCAGATCTTTCCAAGTGCACCACAGTCGGTGACATTGTCGAACTTGCTATGAAATAATGCCGATGAAGAAATATATCGTAACCGGGGCAACCTCAGGAGTAGGAGAGGCTTTAGTAAAATCCTTCAAAGGAGAAGATGTTCAAATCGTTGCCATCGGTCGTAACGAAGGCAAACTTGAAAAGTTAAAAGCATTCATGCCTTCTTACCAATGCATAACCGTTAATATCGATCTTTGTGAAGTTGAATCAATTAAAGAAAAAATCACCCCTTATCTTGATGAAGTTGACGGTTTTGTCCATTGTGCAGGATTTAACAAATTAACTTCATTGCGAAAGGCTTCTTACGATCTCTATCTTAAGATGATGAACGTTAATTATTTCTCTTTTGCCGAACTTGTAAGACTTATTACCTTAAAAAAAAGCAAAGAACGTCGTCTGCGCATAATAGGAATATCTTCATGTGCATCCGTAACCGGGCTTAAAAGTAACTATATTTACGCCAGTACCAAAGCGGCCATGGATGCTTTTGTACGTAACGTTGCTCTAGATCTTGCTCCGCAGAATGTAGAAATCAATACTCTTCAACCTTCGTACATCGATACGCCGATGCTTTCTGATATAAAAGAAGTCTACGGTAGCGATTTTGGCGACGTAGTCCTCAAACGTCAGGGCCTAGGATTAATCTCTGTTGACGACATGGTCGAAGAGATCCGTTTTTTACTGAATAAAAAATCGACCAAGGTTTCAGGAACTGCAATCAAAATAAATGCCGGTCTTACTTTCTGATGTTTAAAACCACAACGAAGAAGCAAACTTTAAGATCTCAGGACAAATCTTTTCAAAATTACTGTAAGCATGACAACCACCTTCAGTTATGTTGATTTGAGCCCCTGCATAAAAATCCACAGCCTTTCTATAATCGAGAACTTCATCTCCTGTTTGCAAAAAAACTTTTGTTTTTTCAGGGATGAAGTTTTTTGCTTCAATGTCCAGCTCCTTTAAAAAATCCAGCATCGAAGGCTTAGGTACAAAATCTTTGCCGCTGTAGTCGTTATGCAAAGTTCCCGTAAGCTTTTGAAAATAATCCTGAGGATGAACGCAGGGATTGATGAGTACCGCAGGCAGTTTAAAACGAGATTGTAATACAGTCGCCATAAAACCGCCCATGGAACTGCCTACCAGGATCATGTCTTTATCAAGACGTTCTCGGATAAAACTCTCAAGATAAGCACTGGCAGCTACGGGATCATCAGGGTAGGCCGGAACCTCTATATCGTGTTGCGGATAAGCTTTAAGAAATTCTCTTAAGATCCCTGCTTTTACAGCATTCGGACCTGATAAAAATCCGTGCAGATAAACAAAAAGCATCAGTATCCCAAAGCTCCGAAATTAGGAACAAACGATCCCAGAGGAAGTCTGAACACCTCGGTATCAAAGGTACCGTCAGGGTTAAAGTAAAGATAGCGCCATCCCGGGGCTTTGTTATCCAGCTCGAATTCATGCGATTTGGGCATAAACTGGATGGAAGTGGACGGTGTCGCAAGATAACGAACTCCGCGCCTTATCTCGTCAAATTCCTGATGAACATGCCCCGATAACACCAATTTTACCGTTTGCATGCGCCTTATGAAGGCTCTGAATTCATCCTGGTTATGCAAAGTTTGGGTGTCAAGCCAGGTACTGCCTACCATCAGCGGCAAATGGATCCCTACCACCTTATGCAAGGAAGGATATTTTTCACAGCACTTTGCCAGAAAATCCAGTTCAGAGCGCAAAACCCAACCGTGCGCCTGAGCATATACTTCAGAATTTAAGAAGACGAACAGCCAGTTACCGCAGATAAGTTGTCTTGAAGTGTTGATACCAAGCGGTCCGAAGATCCTGTACTCAAGCGGTCCGTCGTCATGATTGCCGGGAAGAAAAAACACCGGAGCTTTCAATGCAGATGCCATACGCGCAAATAGGCAATAAGACTGGGCCGAATAATCCTGTGAGATATCCCCGGTAACCGTAACAAAATCGTAAATAATATGTTGAGAGGCAATGGCCTCAAGTACTGCAGCAAAACTTTCTTTGGTAACCACGCCCAACAGATCGGCACGCTCATCCTCAAAAAGATGCGTATCGGTGATCTGCAAAACGCAGAACCTGCCGTCTGCTCTTTTGGGAATGATCTCAAATACTCTGTTGTCCATAAAACGTGAATACCGAACGCGAAAATGCCGTAATTTGACAGAGTGTACACTGTTTAAATTGCAAAAACCCTGAGCATCACGGCAAATTTAAGCTTGAAAGCAGATCTTTTTTAGAAAATCGTCATTTCTTCAGCAACTCATCCTGATGCAACTGCAAATGCATGACTGTAATCAGCGCAGCGGCATTATGGATACGTCCGTTAAAGCATTCTTTAAACGCATACTCTGCTTTTACCTTAAATACCCTGATGTCTTCACTTTCTACATCAAGTCCGCCGTGATCTGCTATGTGGGCAAGTGAGGTTCTGGCAAGATAAAGCGTCGTGCATTCAGATGCTCCGCCCGGGCTTGGATACTGTGCACAGATACGCGTAAGATCCTCTTTCTTGATTTTTATCCCGGCTTCTTCGTTCAACTCGCGTACCGCCGCCTGCTCAGGAGTCTCGTGATCATCGATCATCCCTGCTACAACCTCTATAAGCCAAGGAGAGTCTGGATCTGACAATGCCCCGGGACGAAACTGCTCGATAAGCAGTACTTCTTTAGTTACAGGATCATAAGGAAGTATGGCCACGGCATCATGATCCCTTTCAAAGATCTCCCTTTTTAGGGCCTTAGGCGGTTTGCCGTCAAAACGCGGATAAGTCATTACATATTGATCAATGGCAAAAAAACCTTGATACACCCGCTTTTTTTCGCTGATCTTGAGATCTTTTAAAGTAAATCTCGGTGCGAATAAATTCCTGTTGTCATCCATGAAGCAAGAAACCTGACTAAAATTAACGCAGTTAAACTGCGGAGGATAATAAAAATGGCCAAACTGTTGCTAAAGAACGCAAACCTCGTCTGCCCCGAGCGTATTATACAAAGCGATTTGCTTATAGAAGATCAGCGTATTGCCAGAATCGATAGGGACATCAGCGATGACAATGCCCAAATTCTTAACTGTAGCGATCTTTTGGTATTACCTGGGCTTATTGATGATCATGTACATTTTCGTGATCCCGGCATGCCGCAAAAAGCCACCATTTATTCTGAATCGCGTGCGGCCGTATTAGGGGGCGTCACCTCTTTTCTTGATATGCCCAACACGATCCCGCCAACACTGTCAGGCAAAGCTCTCGACGACAAACTGCACAAAGCTTCGGTTGAAAGCGTTGCCAACTACGGGTTTTATTTAGGAGCTTCAGGAGACAATCTTGAAGAATTAAAAGCCACCGATCCGAACAAATACGCAGCCATCAAAGTGTTTATGGGATCTACCACCGGCAATCTTTTGGTGGAAGATGAAAACGCCCTGATCAAAATTTTTACCGCAGCTCCGGTGGTTTATGCCGTTCACTGTGAAGATACTTCAATCATCGACGCCAATTTAAAACTTGCCCGCCGAAATTACGGTGACGATATTCCCTTTGAAATGCATCCTGTCATCAGAAACCGCGACTGCTGTATAAAATCATCGCAAAAAGCCTTGGAAATTGCCTTAGGTACCGGTGCCAGACTGCATCTTATGCATGTTTCCACCAAAGAAGAGGTGGAAATGCTGAGAAATTACCTGTTTGGCAACGCCAAAACCCGCCAAATCTCAGGAGAAGCAGCACTGCCCCACCTGTTTTTCTCAGACTGTGACTACCAACACTTAGGAGGCTTTTTAAAGTGCAACCCCGCCGTTAAAACCGAACAGGATCGCCTGGCAATAGTAAAAGCCGTGGAAGAAGGAGTACTCACCACGATTGGAACCGATCATGCCCCGCATGAACTGTCAAAGAAACAGGGCAATTACCTAAACTGCGCCTCAGGTTGTACCGGAGTGCAATATTTACTGCCTGCATTGCTTGATTTGGTAAAAAGAGGAGAACTCACCTTAGAAAGCGTGGTCAAAGCCTCATCTTCAAACGTAGCTGATCGTTTCCGGATTAAAGATCGTGGTCGTATTCAGGAAGGTGCTTTTGCAGATCTGGCAGTAATCAATCCGGTGATGCCGCACACAGTTACCGCAGATGACATAGCATCATCCTGCCGTTGGTCTCCTTTTGCAGGATATACCTTCCAAAGCAGTGTGGTTCACACCATAGTTTCAGGACAATTGGCAGTCAAAAACGGAGTATTGCAGGAAAATCTCAAAGCCATGGCTTTAACCTTCAATCACGGCTAGCCTTTTTCGCAAATTTTTACGCCGTATATTAATACGGCGTTTTAATTTTCTTTAATTACAAAACGTTGTAAACAAATTTTTATTTTTATTCAAGAGATGCCTGAAATCTCCGTTAACAAATCAGCGAGGGGGAAAGTTCCTCAAAAGATTTTTAAGCAGGAGACTTTATCATGGCTCTTTATGTAAATACCAACGTTACTT
>CALBLB010000110.1 GCA_937896115.1 uncultured Succinatimonas sp. | reverse complement strand
GGCATACAAATACCCTTTGGGCACCTCAAGATGCAATCCCTCCATAATAAGGGAAAAGCCTATGAGCAAAAGAAAACCAAGACACAGGATCACCAGTGTATGGTGTCTGGCAACCACCGCGCTTACTACCCCGGATGCTGCGGTCATGATCGCCATCGAGAGCAATACCGCTGCCATCATGATGAAAACATGCTCGGTCATGCCCACGGAAGTAATGATGGCATCGACTGAGAAAATAGCATCCAGTACCATGATCTGTACCGAAACCATCATGAGGGAATGTCCTCCGGCACGACTTAAGGTCATCGCGGTTTCTTCAGCATTTCCTTCAAGCTTCTGATGCAGATCAGCAGTAGCCTTGTAAAGCAGGAACAATCCTCCTGCAAGCATCACGATGTCACGTACCGTAAAGTCCATATCAAACAGCGTAAACAGCGGAATGGTTACTGCGGCTGCATACGCTGCAAATACCAACATGACAAGACGAATGATCAGAGCACCTGCAATACCTATATAACGCGCCTTGGCCGCCTGCTGCGGAGGCAGTTTTTGGGACAACAATACGATAAACAAAAGATTATCAAGTCCCATGACTATCTCAAGGGCAGCCAAAGTAAACAGACCTACCCAGGCCGACGGATCGTTTATCCACACAAAGTCGAATAAAACATGGGCATTTTCAGGCATTTTAAAAAGATTCTCCGGATCATGAATTACACGGTCGATAAATTACCGATCTGCATCACTTAATATTTCGATCTTAGCATGGAGTACTGTTTTCACGGCATAAATTGTCTTTTCGCCTGATAAATCAGAAAATTATCGTATTAAGTTATAAAAAACGCGGAAAAATCCGCGTAATTAAAGGCTTTTGTCCAAAGCTTCACCTGTTCGTATTTCCTTTTTTAAAGAAAGACGGACGTTTTTTACTGCCTGATTTATGAGCGGATTTAAATGTTGCCGTGTTTTTCATACCGCCTCTGCCAAAACGCTGGTCTTTAACGAAAACGTCTTCATCAAATTGTCTTTCCTTGGCATGACGTCGTTTGGAAAAACTGTTGGCATTTTGATATCCGTTGCCTTTATTCGGTACTTTACCCTTTAAAGACTCACGTTTATGCTGCCTAGGATCTGCCACGCTCTGGACTTTGGCATTGTTATCTTCTGTTTTTTCAATCTCACTTTCTGCCAATTCATCCATTCCGGCAAGAAGTCGCAATCTGTTGATTTCTTTTACGGAGAGATCACGAAACTCTCCTGTTTTCAACCTAGGATCCAGCGCAATTCCCCCGTAGCTTATGCGTATGAGCCTGCTTACCTTGCATCCTACAGCTTCCCATAATCTGCGCACCTCACGTTTGCGTCCTTCTTTTAAAGTGCAATGAAACCACAGATTGCGCCCGTCACCGCCTACATATTTAACTTTGTCAAAATGAGCAGGTCCGTCTTCCAATTTAACTTCATGCTGTAATTTTTCCACAGCTTCTTCTGTTACATCTCCGTACACGCGCGCGGCATAAATTCTCTCTATTCCGTGCCGAGGATGCATCAAGGCATTGGCAAGCTCGCCGTCTGTGGTAAACAACAATAACCCCGAAGTGTTAATATCCAAACGTCCGATGTAGATCCAGCGTCCGTTTTCAGCTTTGGGCAAATGATCAAAAACCGTAGGACGATCCTCTGGATCTTTTAAAGTGGTAAGTTCACCTTCTGGTTTGTGATACATGAGTACGCGACATGCGATCTTGGCTTGCCCGGGACGCATTACCACTTTCCCGTCTAAGGTGACGGTCACGTCATCTTCGATGCGATCCCCCAAAGAAGCCTTCACTCCGTTAACACTTACCCTGCCGGAGGCGATCAATTCCTCAAGTCCCCGCCTTGATCCTAATCCCAAACGAGCCAGAACCTTCTGCAGTTTTTCGCTCATGATCGCTCCTCCGTTATTTAAATTTTCAAAAGCACCAAAAATCATCTTGGGTATTGTATACGAGCACTGTACACTTTTGAGTGCCGTACCTAAGCATTTGCGCTTAAAATGAACAGACAATTCAATTTTTGAAGGACGATCCCATGCAGAACAGTAACGCTAATAACGATGAAACCGAAACCGTTTCCTTCGTGATGATGGGCATCTCGTTTAATCTCAGAGTAAAAAAAAGCGAGAGCAAAGCTCTGCTCAAGGCTGCTCACGATGTACAGCAACGCTCGGCCTCACTACTGCGCTCCAATCCTTCACTGACCACGCAACAGGCAGCTATTTTGGTGGCACTTAACGTACAAAGCGATCTTAACAATCTGCTTACTAGGAATACTCCTTTTGAAGAACAGGCCCTGGCCCTTATAGGAAAAACCCGCGAATATTTGGTCAAATACTAAACAAATGGATACTGATCAGTACTTAAAAAAAATAAGACGCGACATAATACTCAAAAGAGGCTCTCTTGACGATGAGCAATGCCGTCAGGCAGGACTGCAAGCTTTGAGCATATTGCTGTCTCAACCTGTTTTCAAACAAGCAAGGTTAACGATTGCCTCCTATGCTTCCTTTCGCGGAGAGCTTGATACCAAAGATATCAATATAAATTTACAACGCCTAGGACACACGGTAGCTTTGCCCAAGGTGTGTGATCCCAAACAAGGGCTTATGGAATTTTATGCAACTTCCGCGCTTATTTTAGGACATAAGGGTTTAAAGTGCGGAACCTTCGGGATCCAAGAACCTCAAGAAGATCCTGACTTATTGATCACGCCAGATAAATTCGATGTCGTACTGTTACCGTTGGTGGCTTTTGACTGCCACGGACATCGTTTGGGTATGGGCGGAGGATTTTACGATCGTTTTTTAAAAAAGCTTCCTGAAAAATGCCGCCTAATAGGTCTTGCTCACGACTTTCAGAAAGTTGATTTGCTTCCCAAACAAGAATGGGATATGGATCTTGACGAAATAGTCACTCCGTCAAGTCACTGGATCTTTTGATCTTGCCAAACAATTATTAAGGCATCTTTTGAGCCTGATGTCTGGATATCGCCGCCTGTTGCCGGTCCAACATATTTAAAAACAAATGCATGGGCATGGGCTTTGAAAACATATATCCTTGTCCGTAGTTGCATCCTGTGGACAACAACATTTTTTCCTGCTCTGCGTTTTCCACACCCTCGCAGATCACTTTCATGTCCACGCTCTTGCACAACTTGACTACGCCGGCAAAAATCTTGCGGGCTCTGTCAGAAGCCATTGCCGCATTGAGCA
>CALBLB010000109.1 GCA_937896115.1 uncultured Succinatimonas sp. | reverse complement strand
CATCCATTACGTCTTTTAACATATCCGCAGTTACGATCCCTTCGCTATCTGGTTTTATATAGGTGATCTCAAAACCTTGATCTGCAAGTTGTTCACAAGCCTCAAGCACTGCCTTATGCTCTATAGGCGAAGTAACCAGTCGCTTTTTGGTACTTCCCTGAGCCCTAAGAGCCTTGGCAAGACCGAAAATAGCCAAATTGTTAGCCTCGGTTGCTCCTGAGGTGAAATAAATCTCAAGCGGAGACGCTCCTATCAAAGTTGCCACGCGATCACGCGCTGTCTCCACAGCCTCGGCAGCTTCCCAACCGTAAACATGATCTTTGGCATGCGGATTAGCAAAAGCGCCGTCTATGCTCATGCAGGAAATCATCTCTTCAATGACACGCTGATCACTTGGGGTGGCAGCGGCATAATCAAGATAAACAGGACGTTTGACACTCATGGTTGACCCTGAAATATATATGGATTCAATACTTAAAAACAGACAAAGCTTTACTCGTGGATATGAGTCACCGCCATTGCAAAGACTTTTTCAACATGATCATCGTTTAAAGCATAAAAAACCCGTTTTCCGTCGCGTTTTAAACGTACCAGCTTATTTAATCTCATTTTGCACATCTGATGAGAAATTGCAGATTTGCTCACTCCCAAAAGTTCGGCAAGATCTGACACGCACAGCCAGCCTTTTTTTTGCAAAGCATCGACTATGCTGATTCGGGTAGGATCGCTCAATGCTTTGAAAAACTCGCTCATAACCTCTACATCGTCCTGAGGCAGTAACCTGGGCTTTAACTCGGCAAATTCAGCAGTACTTAAACTGCCGCTTTCATTATTGTCGTTATAGTGCATGATCCAGTTTTTCTCCTTGACAACGAGCCTAAAAAATCAGAGTTTTATTTCCGGAGTCACGAACAGACCGCGTTTTTGACCCAAATCTCTCATAAGCCTTAAGGCGTAACGGTATTCCAAAAAAGCATAACGCCTGGTGGCAACTGAGAGCGACATATAATCATATGCTTCTTTCTCATCACCCCTAAGCAAGCTTTGCATACCCACGTAAAAATAACCTTCACACAATCTGTCGGCAAATTCGTCCGGGTTCTTTTCAGATTTTCTGAGTTCTACAAAAAAATCGTCGAGACTTTTCTCTTTAAGATAAAGGGAGACGATGAAAAAACCCCAGTTTTCAGCTCTTGCCTTGTCTGATGCATGATCCCGTCTTAACGACAGATTCTTTAATGCCTGCTCGTCATCTCCCAAAGCTTTTTCGCAAAGATAAAGCCACAGCAGACGATAAGGATCAGAAGGATCAGCACGGTAAAAGCGTCTGAAGTCAGGCAAAGCCGTGGCTGCACGGCCTGCCAGATACAGCACGATACCGCGGTTGAAATTTACATAAGCATCGGAAGGATCAAGCTCAAGGCCTGAGTCAAATGCATCAAGTGCTTCCTGAAAACGTCCGTCTTCTGCAAAATAGATCCCTACAAAATTATAAGGAGCTGCATAGCGACGGTTTTCAGCCAAAGCATTCATAAACATCGAACGAGCCGTGGCCTCCATGCCCAATCTGTCATAAATTATCCCGAGCTCATAAAACACTTCGGCTCTTTCACGTTTGGTAACCGCCTTGGTGTCAAGCAGTCTCGATACGTTTACCAAAAGCATTTGATCGCGATCGGTACTGGCGTAATCAGGATAGGCAAACATTACATATCGGGAAGGAACGCAAAAGGCTACGGTGCTTTTAGTCTTTTCCGTTGCAACTTTCTCATTCGTAACAGCACACGATGACAAAGCCAAAGACAAAACAAGGCCCCAAACGCTGATTGCGCACAGGGCCTTTAAGCGAGTTGAAACACTCACGAAATTTACCTTCAGTCCATAGTTTCCACGACGTCGGTTTCCTGCTTGACCACTTTACGCGGTGCAAGCTGCGCACGGGTGATCCCCAAGAGCAAAGTCCAGGTGGAAGCCACATAGATGGATGTAGCGGTACCGAAAACGATACCCACGAACAAAGCCAGCGAGAAACCGTAGATCATCGGTCCGCCGAAAATCATCAGCGAAACTACGGTGATAAGCGTGGTACCAGAGGTGATGATGGTACGTGACAGAGTCTGAGTAAGCGAAATATCAAAAAGTCGCTGCATCTCAACACCTCTTGGCAACTTGACGGCATTTTCACGTATACGGTCAAACACCACGATTTTATCGTTCAATGAATAACCTACCACGGTAAGTACCGCCGCAAGTACGGTCAGATCGTATTCTATCTGGAAGAAAGAGAACACCCCCATCACCACGATGACATCGTACGCAAGCGAAATCACGGCACCGGTTGCCATTCTCCATTCAAAACGGAAGGCGATGTAGGCCAAAATTGCAATAAGTGAAACCACGATGGCTAAAATACCGCTTTCGACCAGTTCTTCGCCGACTGCAGGACCGACGTATTCAGAACGGGCAAGCTTTACTTCAGGATCGATGCTCTTGGATGCATTGAACACCTTATTGGTGACCGTTTGCTGATCAAGTCCTTCTTTAGGGGCTACACGCATCATCACCGATTTGGTACTGCCTGAATATTGAGCAGTACCTTCGATCCCTTCTTTAAGATAGGCTTGACGTACGGTTTCAAGATCTACTGCGTGAGTAAACTCGGTTTCAACCACTACACCGCCGGTAAAATCCAATCCCCAGTTAAGACCTTTTACGCACATGGAGACTATGCTTGCAACTACCAGTCCGAAGCAGAGTAATTCCACGACGAGTTTTATCTTCATGAAGGGGATGACTACCCCTTCTTTAATAAACTGCATCATAGTTTGGTTCTCCTAAATGCTCAAAGTCTTCAAATTGGCCTTGGAGCCCCATACCCAGTTTACGATGGCACGGCAGGCGGTAACGGCGGTAAACATTGAGCTGGCAAGACCTATCATCAGCACCAAAGCAAACCCCTTTACCGAGCCTGTTCCCACCATAAAGAGAATGAGGCCTGTAATAAAGGTGGTGATGTTTGAGTCGGCAATGGTTACGAAAGCGCGGGCATAACCTTCGTGAATGGCGGCCTGCACTGGGCGTCCTGCCCTGAGCTCTTCACGTATACGTTCATAGATAAGCACGTTGGCGTCGACGGCCATACCCAAAGTAAGCACTATGCCTGCAATGCCTGGCAAAGTCATGGTGGCGCCGGGAATAAGCGACATCACACCTACGAGTAATACAAGGTTAAAGAGCAAGGCCAAATTGGCGATGAGACCGAATCCTTTGTAATAGATGATCATGAACACCAAGAGGAAGATCACACCGTAAAGCATGGCCTTTAAACCGTTATCGATGTTTTGCTGTCCCAAGGAAGGTCCGATGGTACGCTCTTCGACAATCTGAATAGGGGCTATCAAGGCACCGGCACGCAACAGCAACGCCAGATTGTGCGCTTCTTTGCTTGAACTTATACCGGTGATACGGAAGCTAGAACCAAGGCGGCTTTGAATGGTGGCCACATTGATTATCTGCTCGACCTTGCGGAATTTAGGCTTGTAACCTACATCACCGGGTTTTAAAGCATCGGGATCATCTGAAACCACGGCTTTAAATTCGATAAAGTTGGTAGCCATGGGTTTACCGATGTTGTCCTTAGTAAAGGCAGACATGATATTACCGCCGCGGGAGTCAAGGCTGATGTTAACCTGAGGGCGACCGTTTTCATCGGCGCTTGACGAGGCATCGACGATATGATCACCGGTTAGGATCACCTGTTTGCTTACTACCACGGGATAATGTTTGGCATCATAAAGGACTTCGGTACCTGCAGGAACATGTCCCTGTGCAGCAGCTCCGACGTCGGCAGTATTATCCACGAGTCTGAACTCCAAGGTGGCGGTTGCCCCCAGGATTTCCTTAGCACGGGCTGTATCCTGAATACCTGGCAACTCTACTACCACGCGATCAGCACCCTGACGTTGTACCAAAGGTTCGGCTACGCCCAATTCGTTAACACGGTTTCTGATGATGTTGATGTTCTGATCAACAGCATTGGTTCTGACTTCGGAGAGTTTCTGCGGGGTCATGGTCGCACGTATGTAGAACCTGCCGTCGCTTTGGCTGTCGTAATCCTGAAGTTTAAAATCCTTATGACGCGATGAAAGAGTCTTCAAAGCCTCATCACGGGTTTGTGCATCGCGGAATGCCACGATCACGTTATCACCCTCGGCTCTGGCTCCGGCAAGACGAATACCGGCATTGCGCAACTCGGTTCTAAAATCGTTGACCAGCTGATCGGTCATCTTTTTCATGGCCGAATCCATGTCAACTTCCATAAGGAAGTGCACGCCGCCGCGCAGATCAAGACCTAACTTCAAAGGGTGCATGCCCATGGCACGCATCCATGCAGGAGTAGCGGGAGCCAAATTAAGAGCGGTAACGTAATTGTCGTCAAGCACGGAAGCGGCCACATCTCTTGCCAGCAACTGCTCTTCGGTATTCTTAAAGCGTACCAGCAACTGACCGTTTTCCAGCTCGTAATCGCCGCTGATATTTTTGGCTTCAAGCGCCTGCTGTACTTTAACTTGCACCGCGGCATCTACATCAAGACCTCTGGCACCAGAAATCTGGAGTGCCGGATCTTCGCCGTACAGATTGGGAAGCGCGTAGAACGCACCGATCAGAATGATCAGCACGACCATGACGTTTTTCCACAAAGGGAACTTGTTTTGCACTTTGGAACTCTTGAAATCAGACCGCGCCAAAGCGCGGTCGTATTATGGGAAATTGAAAAAGAAATTATTTGTTTTCTTTGTTTTCAGCTTCGGCAGCAGGAACATTCTGCTCTTCATTCTTGACATCATCAGAGCCGATGCCGAGTTTGGCTTCTACAGCCTGCGGCAAAGGAGCCTGAGCCTTGGAAACTGCCTTCTTTGCATTAGCTTTTTTAGGAGCATTCTTTTTATCAACGGCAACAGCCTGCAAAGTTCCCTTGGGCAACACGGCTACGACGTAGTTGCGCTTCATCTGCATTACGACTTCGTCGGCCACTTCTACCAATACGTATTCTTTGTTGTCAGGAAGTTTGACGATACGGCCGGCTATACCGCCGTTGGTCAAAACTTCATCTCCTACCGACAAATTATCCAAAAGCTTTTGCATTTCTTTGCGCTTTTTGGAATTAGGACGCATGATGAAGAAATAAACGGCAATCATGCACACGGAAAGGACGATGATCATGGAAAGATCGCCGCCGGCTTGAGCCTGAGCCGCATCGGCTGCATATGCAGAAGAAATAATATTCATGTTGTAAATTTACCTGCAGTTATTGTGTAGAGTGCTAAGAGCCCTCTTTTAATTCAGTTGACTAATATATCACAAAATATGTGATATACATGACATTTTAAGTATGGCAAATCATTGCATATTTAAATAGATTTTATATATTTTTCAAAAAGATATTTAATCTTTTAGATAAAGCTCCGATAACTTTGCATGTGTGCAAATGCAAAAAAGCCGCAACTTGTTTAACGCAGGTTACGGCTTTAAAAAAGTATTAAAACGGTTAGGAGTTCTTATCGCCTATATTATAGATATCGAGCGCATCGCATGAATCGTTCCAGGCTTTGTCAGCCTTGGCATCATCACTGCGTTGCTTAGCAATCGCGTCAAAATATCCGTCTGCAGGAGGCACGATATAGTCCCCCGTAAAGATAGAAGTATCGAACTCTTTAAGCTCCGGATTTTCTTCATTAACAGCAGCCTTCAAATCATCAAGAGACTGGTAGATCAGCGCATCGGCCTTTATCATTTTGCAAATCTCATCATTACTGCGCTTGTAGGCAATAAGTTCGTCTGAGGTAGGCATATCGATGCCGTAAATATTCGGATAACAGATCTCAGGAGACGCCGAAGCGAAGAACACTTTTTTAGCCCCTGCTTCACGCGCCATTTCCACGATCTGCATGGAGGTGGTACCGCGGACGATGGAATCGTCAACCAGCAAAACATTCTTGCCTTCAAATTCGGCTCTGATGGGATTTAACTTGCTGCGTACCGACTTTTTACGCTGACTCTGCCCCGGCATGATGAAGGTTCTGCCTATATAGCGATTCTTAACAAATCCCTGACGATAGGGCAACTCAAGATGACGGGCTATCTGCACGGCAACGTCTACAGATGTATCCGGAATGGGGATAACCACGTCTATCTTAAGATCACTGTGCTCACGTTTTATCTTTTCGGCAAGTTTGTCGCCCATACGTACGCGGGTTGCGTATACGGAAGCTCCGTTGATAATGGAATCGGGGCGTGCAAAATAAACGTATTCAAAGATACAGGGCTGAAGTTTGGGATGCTCGGCACAGATAGAAGAATAGAATTTACCATCTTTGGTGATGAGTAAAGCTTCGCCTGGTCTTACGTCACGTACTAAAGTAAAGCCGTTGACATCCAAAGCCACGCTTTCTGATGCCACCATGTACTCGGTACGTCCGTCTTCCAACTTACGCTCACCGAAAACCAGGGGACGGATCCCGAAAGGATCACGAAAAGCTACCAGACCGACCCCCAAAATCACCGCTACCACACCGTATCCGCCTTTGATCTCGGCTATGGTGCCGCGAACGGCTTTAA
>CALBLB010000108.1 GCA_937896115.1 uncultured Succinatimonas sp. | reverse complement strand
AGACAAAGCTCCAGCAGTAGCAAAACTTCTGAAAAAATTTGGTTTAACCAAAGAACAGTCAGCTTCTATTGGTGACGATCATAATGATTTGCCGATGTTTAACGCTTCTGGTTTTTGTGCCTGTCCTCAGGATGCCGTACCGTTTATTCAAAAACGGGCTGATCTTACTTTACATCGTGACGGTGGCCGCGGCGCAGTAAGAGAATTGTGTGATCTTATCCTGATGTCAAAAGGGATAATGAATACCGACGGCGGTTTCTGATGGCTACCACGATAAAATCTGCGGTTATTACCGTATGTCTGTTTGTTGCAGCCGTAGGGCTTTACCGTTATACCCAGACCCTGCAAGAACGGAAAAATTCTGATGAAACCGTATCAAAAATCTATACAGCTTTGAATTTTTACGGCAAAAACTATGATAAAACAGGCTTTTTGCATCACACTATAAAAGCAGATATAGCCAGTTACAACGATGGAAACGGCATCGCGCATTTTACCAATCCGGTAATAGTCACTTACAGGATAGGTAAAGACAAACACATCGAAAAATGGGTGATGAGCGGTGAACAAGGGCAAGTACGTGACGGTGATTTTGCATTAATGGAAAGAAATGTAGTGCTCAAACCTCTGTTTAAGGGAGCAGCCATCACCAAAGCACAAAGTCCAAAAGTCAATTACAACTTTAAATCAAATTTAGTGACATCTCCAGATCTCACTATATTGCACGGTATAGGTTGGATCAATTCTGGAACCGACTTTACAATAGATCTGAATAAAGATATTTCCACATACAAAGGCAACGTTAATGCAATTTATTACCCGGCTCAGCATTCTGCTCATTAGTCTTTGCGCAATCGTATATTCACAACAGTCGCTTGCTTTAAAAGACGACACCAGCAAACCGCTGAATGTCTCATCAAAAGAACAATTAGCCGATCTTCAGGCAAACAAACTTTATTTCATCGATGACGTTCATGCCACTCAGGGAACCATTGAAGTTTACTGCGACAAAGCTGAGCTCATACGTAACGACAAAAATGAACTTAAAGAAGTTACAGGGTGGGGAAAGCCTGTAACTTTCAGACAAGAACTGGATAACGGCAAAATTCTTAGAACACAATCATCAAAGCTTAAATACTATCCTTTAACCGGAGATATCGTAATAACCGGTAACGCAACCGTCTGGCAAGGAGAATCTCACGTTTCTGGCGAGAGGATTGAATACAATACAGTCTCACAAAAAATGAAAGCACAAAATAACAACAGCCAGGGAGGAAGAGTAATGAGTACCTTCATTCCTCAAGAAATGAAATCAGATAACGGTAAAAAGTGAGATGTTTCTAAATGAGTGAGCTCAAAGCCTTACACTTAAGAAAAACCTACAAAAAACGTACAGTGGTTAAGGATGTAAGCCTTGACGTATCAAGCGGCTCCATCATAGGCTTGTTAGGTCCTAACGGTGCAGGTAAAACTACGTCCTTTTATATGCTGGTTGGGATCATCTCATCTGAACAAGGACAAGTGCTTCTGGACGGACGTGATATTACCTCTTTACCCATGCACCAAAGAGCCAGAATGGGTATTGGTTATCTTCCTCAGGAAAACTCTATTTTCAGAAAGCTTACCGTTTATCAAAATTTAATGGGTGTAGCTGAACTGCAAAAGGATTTAAATAAAGCACAGCGTGAATCATTGGTTAATGATTTACTTGAGGAATTTAACGTTGCATCACTCAGTAACAATTTAGGTATGTCCCTGTCAGGAGGCGAAAGACGCCGAGTAGAAATCGCAAGAGCTCTGGCAGCGCGTCCTAAATTCATACTACTTGACGAACCTTTTGCAGGAGTCGACCCTATTTCTGTATCCGAAATTAAAAACATAATTACTCATCTTAAAAATCGCGGGATAGGGATCCTTATTACCGATCATAACGTCAGAGAAACCTTGGGAGTATGCGAGCGTGCTTACATAGTCAGCGCCGGTGAACTAATAGCACAGGGAACTCCTCAGGAAGTTCAAGAGAACGAAAAAGTCAAAAGCGTTTATCTTGGCAAAGATTTTTCACTCTGAATTCTCAATACAGAGGACAAAAAAATATGGCCGGTTTGTACAACTCACTTCAGTTAAGACAGACACAGAAACTGGGGTTAGCACTGACACCGCAATTGCAACAAGCCATAAAATTGTTGCAACTCTCTACTTTGGAGCTAAGACAGGAAATCAAAGCAGTTGCTTTACAAAATCCCATGCTCGAAGTTGAGGACGACGGTAATGATGAACGTTTTGAATCTTTAGAAAGTCTGGCTGAACAAGAATCAAAAGCTGACAGTAATGATACATTCGACCCCTTTGATAACGATTCATCGGTAAAATGTACGGATACGGCTTTTCCTGATGCCAATCAAACTATAAATATATCATCAGACCAAAATACAGTACAAAATCTTTCAGAAAATCAAGGACAAAGACTTAATTCCGCTGATACAAGACACGGTCAATCGTTAGGAAATGACGATGTTTACGAGGGTGAAACTACCGAAGATCTACATGATCACCTGCTTTGGCAACTAGATTTATCACCGCTTGAAGGTGCAGATAGATTAATTGCTGAAAATATAATCGACGGCATAAACGATTCTGGATATTTGCAGGAATCATTAGAAAGCATTGTTGCCACCGTCAGGGAAACATACCCCGAAGTTTCACAAGAGGATGCTTTAAGCGTTCTCAAACTGATTTGGAACTATGATCCTTTGGGAGTAGGGGCTCGCAGTGTACAAGAATGCCTAAGACTTCAGCTTGAAGCTAAAACTCCTTCTGCAACAACTGAACTGGCACTGCATATAGTAAACGAGTATCTAAAAGAACTGTCGGTTAGAGATTTCAGAACACTGTGTCAAAAACTCAATATCAAAGAAAACCAATTAAAACCGGCTATTGACCTGATCACCTCGCTAAATCCAAGACCTGGGCACGGTGCCGTAAAGGAAAAATCTGATTTCATTATCCCAGACGTAATAGTTATAAAAGGAAATGACGGAAGGTATTACGTCACGTTAAATTCAGACAGTATTCCCAAAATAAAGATCAACGAACACTATCGTCAACTGGCATCACAAGCTCAAACTGAACAGGATCGTAAGTTTTTTAAAAACAACCTCCAAGAGGCAAATTGGTTTATGCAAAGCCTGTCTAAACGCAACGAAACTTTGATGAAAGTTGCCTCTGTTATTGTAGAAAAACAGCAGGATTTCATGGAATACGGTGAAGGATCTTTGCATCCTATGGTGTTAAACGACATTGCCTCTGAAATTGAAATGCACGAATCCACCGTTTCGCGTATTACCACCGAAAAATATATACTGACTCCCAAAGGAACATTTGAACTTAAATATTTCTTCTCATCGAGTGTCAGTACCGATGACGGCGGGACCGCTTCATCAAAAGCCATAAGAGCCCGCATCAAGGAGTTGGTGTCAAAAGAAAATGCGAGAAAACCGCTTTCTGACAGCCGATTATCCTCCATGTTAGCCGATGAAGGGATCATCGTTGCAAGAAGAACTGTAGCAAAATACCGTGAATCATTGGGAATTGCCTCATCATCACAACGTAAGCGTTTGGTTTGATTATCTTTTTTGCGTTTGATCAAATTTTTGACAAATAAACTAAAAAATTTGATCAACGCATTGTCTTTTATTGAAAATTTACCCTATTATTTACTTGTGGATGCATTAATTGTTAATGCAACTCTGCTATTCAGTTGATACTGAATTAAGGATGTTATATGCAAGTGAAAATTCAGGGCGTGGGTATCAAACTTACGGACGCACTCAAGGACTACGTGAATGATAAATTCAAAAAACTTGAGCGTAAGGCAGAATTAATCAACTCGATTAACGTAACCCTCACTGTGGATAATCTTACTCATATTGCCAAGGCCGATGTAGCGGTTACCGGTGACAGTCTCCACACCGAAGCCGAAGCTGAAACCATGTATGCGGCAATTGACGGTCTGATCGACAAAGTTGATCGTCAGCTGGTTAAATATAAAGAAAAGCTAAAAGACTGAGTTTGGCTTTGTATCCATAAAATCAATACAGCCCCGCTAAAAGCGGGGCCGTTATATTTTTAACAAAATTGCTTCCCAACACACTCATACTTTCCACTCTGTTTTGTTACAGTAAGAAACGTCTTTTTGAAGAAATTTCTGAAAACGCTGCAACCTTATTGAAAACAGATCCGGCGAAACTCATAAAAGCACTTATATTGCGAGAACAATACGGAACTACAGTATTTTTCAACGGAATTGCAATACCGCACGCGGTGATCCCTGACATTGATAACACTTTAGCCGTACTCAGTATCTTAGACGCTCCAGTTCAATTCAATTCTATAGATGCTGATCCGCAAAGCATTGACATAGCATATACTCTTTTCATCTCACCAAACGACGATTACCTATATGTGGAAAAATTGTTGCAAAACCTGACCGACACATTCTCTAATCAGGATCTATTAAACTCTCTGCGACTGGCACGTAATGAAAAAAGCAAAATTACCGTTCTTCTAAAGCAGATAGATGCTGCTTTAACCAGCAAAACCATGGCCTAAACGACATTTACGATATAAAAAAAATGAAAGATCATCTTGTCCAACTTTTTGTAATTTCTGGACGTTCCGGATCTGGGAAGTCTTTAGCCCTCAAAGTGTTAGAAGATCTGGGGTTTTACTGTATTGATAATTTACCAGCTGCTTTTCTTGGCAATTTGATAAAACTTGCCAAAGAACACTATCCTAAAATAGCCGTTTCCATAGACATACGAACCATTCTCTACAGTGGGGACCGTGATCAAGCACTGATCAGTGAAACATATGTCCAAGCAAGACATGATCCTGACATACGCAGTACCATCATCTATTTAGACGCCGACGATCAAGTTCTGGTAAAGCGTTATGCCAATACCAGAAGGTTGCATCCTTTATCACTAAAATCCCTGTCTCTTGATGAAGCCATCTCAAAAGAATCAGAAATGCTTATGCGCATTTCATCAGTGGCTGATCTTCGTATTGATACTTCGGAATTGTCTGTTCACGATTTGGCGAATCAAATAACCACATTAGTTCAGGGCAGACCAGAACGCAGACTGGTAATGATTTTTGAATCATTTGGTTTCAAAGACGGTATAGCCAAAGACGCAGACTTCGTATTTGACTCCAGATTCTTACCAAACCCTTTTTGGAAAAAAGAACTGCGCTCCTATACGGGCCTTGATCAGCCAATCATTGATTTTTTTTCAAATTATCCTGAGGTAAAAGCATATATAGATGAAATCGATAACCTGCTTTGTAACTGTCTTGAAAAAATAGAAAGAAGCAATCGTAGTTATCTTACTGTGGCAATAGGTTGCACTGGCGGTTTTCATCGCAGTGTATTCATAGCTCAGTCGCTGGCCGACAGATTCACCTCACGCGGTATAAAAGCTCATGTCAGGCACCGTTCGCTTATAGCAAAAAAATTTTCCGGCTAAAATTTACCAACAGGTATGGTCAACAAATCATACGGAATTTTGAGACGGAATTACCTCTCTAAAATACAAGAACAATACAAGAGCTAATTTCATTAATTTGACCTTAATAACAGTTTTTTACATAGTTCATTATTTAATACTGACATTCAAGTCATTGCAATTTTTCCTAGGCTACAATGCTCAATAGATTTTTATTTAGCTTGTGTTTGTGAGTTTACGTTACGCATAAACATTTGCTTTGGATGATCCCAACCAACTTTAAGGAAGGGATCGGCACGCCGACATTAGGCTTAGCTAAAAATACATAGGAAAAGTTAACCATGAAAGCTATCGTCTTACACAAAAAGATGGACCTCCGTTACGAAGATGTACCTGATGCAACCATCAAAGATCCGAAAGAAGTAATCGTTAAAATGTTGACTGGCGGTATCTGTGGTTCAGATCAGCATTACTATACTCAGGGCGGCAACGGCACCGCTATCGTGGTTAGAGAACCTTTGGTGATCGGTCATGAAGGTTGCGGTATTGTTGAAGAAGTCGGTAGTGAAGTAACTAAAGTTAAAAAAGGCGACATGGTTGTAATGCGTCCTGCTCGTCCTTGTTTTAAGTGCTACTACTGCAAGAATAAGATGTACACCTACTGCGAACACGTACAGCATCTTGGTTCTGCAGCTCTCTTCCCTCACACAACCGGTCTTTTTGCTGATTACGTTACTGTTCATGAAGAACAGTGCGGTGTAGTTCACACCTTAAAGCCTGAAGTAGGTGCTTTTGCTGAGCCTTTGGGCATTGCATACAGCGGCGTCAACGCTTTAGGTAATATCATTGGCAAAGATGTCGTGGTTATGGGTGCAGGTCCAATCGGCTGCTTGTGCGTTGCCGCAGCCAAGACCCTCGGTGCAAATACCGTCACCGTAGTCGACATTCGTGGTGAAACTTTGAAAGTTGCAAAACAGATGGGTGCTGACTTCACCTGCAACTCAAAGGAAAATCCTGAACAGATCGAAAAATGGTGTGAGCACAAGGGTAGCTTTGACTTAGGTATCGAAGCTACTGGTAACGGCTTTGCCTGTGCACAACTCATGAAATTGGTCCGTCCTACCGCAATCGTTTCTCAGGTAGGTATGTATGGTGCCGGTCACGAACCTAAAGACTTCGGTCCTTTCGCTGTCAAGGGCATCAAGTGGCACTCTGTATTCCGTTTCTATGATGAGTTCGGTGCCGTTGTCAGTGCTTTGGATAGAGGTCTTATCAATCCTTTGCCTTTGCTTTCTGCTTCTTTCGACGCCTCAAAGTGTGTTGAGGGTATGAATGCAGCCCTGTCCCCTGAGACCATGAAGGTTGAATACAACTTCAACGGTTACAAACCTCAGTAATTTTATCGCTACATATAACGATTAATTTTTTATAAAAGCCCATCATAAGATGGGCTTTT
>CALBLB010000107.1 GCA_937896115.1 uncultured Succinatimonas sp. | reverse complement strand
CAAAGCATTGCCGCCAAATGCGGATCATCGAATAAATTTTCAAAACGCAGCGGCCGGTCAGTTTTCAAATCAAGATTGATCGTTTCAAGTATACGTTTTTCCCCTTGCTCGGTTTTTTGAAGAATATCGGCATCTATCAAAGCTATATTAAGACCCAAAAGCGTTCTTATGGTTAAAGTGATCTCTTGAAACGCAGGTGTCGGAGACACGTATCCTGCGTCGATCCCCTGTTGTTCCTGTTGGGATAATAATTCATTACGAGCAGCTATCACCTTACGTTCAAAACGGGAAACAAAAAAACGAGAAAAGCGCGAACACAATTCTGAAAATTCGTCAGTTTGGCATTTTTGCGGTAGGTGGAGTAAAGTCGATGAATAGCTGCGATCTTCGGTAAGATCGTAGGAGTAAACAATTAACGGGATAAAACAGGCTAACGCCACCAATACAACTTTAGCTGTGTTTTTGAGCATACGAAAAAACCTCAAAATATACTTTTTTAAGTTTAGCAAAAGTCCAAAGTGCATTGGCAGGAGAGGTAGACGGCAGATACTTTTGTATAACAGTCTGCGGCAATGTTTGTTTTAACAGCAATTTTTTGGCAAGACTTCCGTTGGTCACCACCATGGTGATTGAAGGATGTTTGATCAAAAATCCGGCAATATCATTTGGGATTGCATCGCGGATAGCACTGTCAAGACTTCCTTGCCTTCTGCAAGATCCTATTACGTCAAAAAGAGCGATCTTGCTTTTATTGAGCGCTTTTTTTCTGGAATTTACGTCGTCAAGCTCTTCTTTTAAAAAATCCTGAAGCAATAAAAAAAAGCGATTTCTCGGATGCGCATAATAAAATCCTTGCCTAAGAGATGCTTCTGAAGGCATGGATCCTAAGATTAAAACTTTTGCCTTTTCAGGAAGAAAAGGCGGAAAACCGGTAATGAATTCCGCCTTCTTAAGATCAGTTTTTTCGGTCATTGAGTTTGAACTTGGCAAAATCAAACCGTATGAGTTTTAAAGAGATGGCAGCCATGACCGCTTGAGCGCAAAAAGCTGCATTTAAAGCATAAACACGTATAAGTATAAAGGGTATGGCAGGATCAAAAGCTTGTTTTCCCAGTATGTAAGCTTCAAGATAACGAAGCTTCAACATGGCAAAATATTTTTCAATGATGGCAAAAGCCACTATCGTGATCACGGCCAACAACAATTCTCCCGGCAGATTCACTGCCCAGCTTTTCAAGCCGTTGACAAGAGGTGTTTTGATCCCGGCTGCATAAGACATGCTTACGCTTTGTAATATACCCATTACTAACAAAAGCACAAAGCCTGACATTGCAATGGTCTGAGTAAGCGTATTTGAATATTGCAATTGTTCTGGAGTGCCAATTTGCAATTCCTGATGGGATCTGGCCTGCTCCATGTAAATTGCCGTAGCCTCTTGCGAGCGTATCGAAAACACCGTTACCGCTGCTGCAATGCACAACCACCAGATCAGCGTTTGGAGGGCAAATGCTTTTATGGATTTTGCAATTATCTTATAAAAAGCGTTAATTCCCGGATATTTGCCGTCATCTTCTTTGATCCCGCACCTAATAAAGGCGGCGTAAAACGGAGGCAACAGGATGCAGAGCAATACCGTAAAAGGAGAAATAAGCGGGGTGATAAATTTCATGCAGATGCCGGAATTAACTCCGGTCAAACCTGCAAAAAGAGAATAAAAAGGACCGCCTACAC
>CALBLB010000106.1 GCA_937896115.1 uncultured Succinatimonas sp. | reverse complement strand
GTAGTGCAACGTACGTTTGTGCGAGAGTAGATCACTGCCGGGCTCTCTATTTTGCGGAGCGGTAGTTCAGCTGGTTAGAATGCCTGCCTGTCACGCAGGAGGTCGCGGGTTCGATCCCCGTCCGTTCCGCCATCTTATTTAAATTGAACTAGCAGCGAAAGCTGCTTTTTTTATTTCTGGATTGCATCAACATATTTCACGATAGGTAACCTGTACAGGAGCTACCTTGTTCATAACATCGTAGCTCCTTCATGTTTTAGATAGATTTATCTGTTGTTATTTGTGATTTCTTCAATGCTTGCAATTTCAAGTTTTGGTAATGGCTGATCGAATACTATGGTTTTGAACAGCATTTGAGAGCACAAGCTTAGGGCCTCGTTTATTTTTCCTTTGACCGTCAGACTGAGCTTAATCTTATAGCTGTGCTGAACATTGTGTTTTGCATTTTTTATCTTTAGGAAAAATTCGTTTTCCTCTGATCTTCTGAGTATCAATTCATAGCCTTGACCTTTTGCCAAAGCAGTGAAATTTAGTACATCTTCGGGTTTATCGTCAGCCAAGATCAGTGCATAGCCTACATTTAAGTCAGAAGATAAATCTAGGGTTAACTGTCCTTTGGTTACGCAATCACATATATTTACTGTTGTTTTACCTATTTTTGATGCTATGAGTTTCGGGACATCCAGTTGATCTTCGCATAGCAGTTGCGGTGATATGAGATGGCGAATATCTTCGCATGCCTCCTTATACATTTCTTCAGCAACACCGTGTGAGATCACTTTTAACTCGAGTACCGGGTAGGCTGCTCGATACCCAATAACGATTTTGCTTGGCAAAGATATTTTATTTACGTGCTCTTGCAGGCTTGATTCGCCTATCCCAAAGAGGAAGAAACGTTTTATTTTTGTCTCTTGTACTTCTTTAAAATGGTTAAGAATGTAAGGTTTTATGGAGTCATTGAACATTGCCTTAAATTCATGAGGAACACCCGGGGTAAAAAAACAGGTTGCACGGTTAATTTTGAGATAAAAACCGCAGGCTGTTCCGTTTGGATTGTCGATAACGAAAGCTTTTTGAGGAATGTCAGCTTGCTTTAAGTTGGCATCGCACATGGGACGGTTTCTCTTTTTGTGCCACTCCCGCATTTTTTCAACCCATTCTGGGTGACGCTTTAAAGGTTGATTTGCAGCCAGAGCAGCAGCCTGTGCGGTTATATCATCGGTAGTCGGCCCAAGTCCTCCGTTTATGAAGACCAGATCTGCATTTTTTGAACTTTGTTCGATCGTATTGCGTATATCTTCAAGTTCATCGCCGCAAGTGTGTCTGTAGTGAACCTGGATCCCCAAAGATAATAATTGCTGGGAGAGCCACGTTGCATTGGTATCATTGATGAAGCCGGTGATCACTTCGTCACCTGTTGAGATGATTTCAACCTGCATGAAATTTTTACCTCATGTATTTTGTATATAAACGATGATAGCGCTTTAATATATTTGAATTTTTGACTGATTTTGCGTTCAGCTGTAAGTGTTTTTAAGGAGGAGCCTTCATGCCCATCAAGATCCCCAACGGTCTGCCGGCCATTGCAGTGTTACAAAGCGAACAGGTTTTCGTGATGACCGAGGAGCGTGCCGTGCATCAGGATATTCGTCCGTTGGAGCTCCTTTTTCTGAATCTCATGCCAAAGAAAATTAATACTGAGATCCAGTACATGCGCAGACTGTCCAATACCCCTATCCAAGTAAACATTACTCTTTTACGTATTGACGATCATAAAACGCGCAATACCCCCAACGAGCATTTAAAACATTTTTACAAATCTTTTGAAGAAGTCGAGCACAGATATTTTGACGGAATGATCATTACTGGAGCTCCGCTTGATCAAAAAGATTTTTCAGACGTTACTTATTGGGAAAGGCTTACTAACATCATAAAATGGAGTGCAACGCATGTGACCTCGACTCTATTTTCTTGTTGGGCTGTGTGTGCGGCTTTTAAGGTCTTCTACGGTCTTGATCCTGTCTTTAGAGAGACAAAACTTTCAGGAGTGTTTGAAGAACATATCAATAAAAATTCGTTTGATACCTTGATCCGCGGTTTTGACGACAGTTTTTATGCTCCTCATTCGCGTTGGGTAGATTTCACCAGGACTTATGTAAGGCAGAATACCGATCTTTTAATTCTTGCCGACGGAAAAGAAAGCGGTATGTATTTAGGAGTATCCCCTGACAGACGTCAGGTTTATGTTACCGGGCATCCTGAGTATGATGCTGATACTTTAGCTGATGAATATCGTCGCGATAAAACTGCAGGTCTTCACCCTAGTATACCTTGTAATTATTTTTTAAATGATGATCCTGGAGCAGAGGTTTCCATGATCTGGCGTTCTCATGCATCGATACTCTTTAGTAATTGGATAAATTACTATGTTTATCAGATGACACCTTTTGAATTCGGAAAATGAAATTTTCCAAGGCACGTAACATCTTGAGTTTTTCCTGACTTAATTTTTTTTGAGAGCAGGCGCAAAAATTCCGAAAAACATCTCGATTCTTGTATACTTTGCGCTTGAAAAAAGATCCTGTTTGTTTGCGACCTTGCCGTTATTTTGAATAAAAAGATCGGCGGGGCGCTTTACTGTTGTTTGTTATCTTCCGTGACTTCCAATACTGCCAAATTCAAAATCGACGGCGGCACTCCTCTTGAAGGAGAGGTTCGTATTTCCGGAGCCAAAAATGCCGCTTTGCCTATTCTTCTTGCCACCATACTCACTAAAGAGCAGGTGGTTCTTACCAATGTCCCTGATCTTGCTGATGTCACCACTTGCATCAAGTTATTATCGGATCTGGGAAAATCATGCGTATACGATGCACAAACCGGTACTGCCGTGATCGAAGGACCGGTGACTTCAAAAACTGCGTCTTATGACTTGGTGAGAACCATGCGAGCCTCTATTATGGCGTTAGGACCGCTTCTTGCCTATCTCGGAGAAGCTGAAGTGTCGTTACCGGGAGGATGTGCTATAGGTGCGCGGCCTGTCGATCTTCATATTAAGGGTTTGGAAGCCATGGGCGCAAAAATTGAACTTGTGGATGGATACATCCATGCGTTGGCTCCCAAAGGCCGATTACCTGGCGGCTCTTTAGTAATGGATAAAGTTTCCGTAACCGGAACTGAGAATTTGGTTATGGCAGCTTCCTTGTGCGAAGGCACCACGGTCATTGAAAATGCAGCTTTGGAACCTGAAGTTGTAGATTTAGTAGAGTTCCTGCGAAAAATGGGTGCGCATATCACCGGAGAAGGAACCTCTAAGATCACGATCTCAGGAGTAAAAAATCTTGGCGGGTGCGATCACGAAATCGTTGCTGATCGTATTGAAACCGGTACTTATCTTGTTGCTGCTGCAGCCACTCACGGAATAGTAACTTGTGTAAATACACGTCCTGAACTTTTAAAAGCGGTATTGGAGAAGTTGACACGTGCTAATGTCGCCATTACCTGTCAAAAAGACCGTATAACTGCGGATATGAGGGGAAGGATCATTCATCCCGTAGATATCATTACAGCTCCGCATCCTGGCTTCCCTACTGATATGCAGGCTCAATTTACCGTATTGAATTCCCTTGCCGACGGCGTGAGCTCTGTAACCGAAACGATTTTTGAAAATCGGTTTATGCACATTGCTGAGCTTATACGCATGGGAGCCTCCATAGAGATAAAAGGAAATACGGTGATTTGTACCGGTGTTACTGAATTGCACGGTGCCCAGGTAATGTCATCAGATCTCAGGGCTTCTGCATCTTTGGTTATCGCCGGATTGGCAGCCAGAGGAACTACAGTAGTGGATCGTATCTATCATATGGACAGAGGATACGAACATATAGAAGCAAAGATCCGCAAATTAGGCGGCACTATCGAGCGTTTTCATTAGACGGTGATGGTTAAATGCAGGATTTAAGCGCGTACAACAGTTTTGGTCTGCATGTGCGGGCCGAAGATCTCATTATGATCCATTCTGTCGAGGATTTGAAAAAAGTTCCTGGAGGACAGGTTTTGATCCTTGGCAGAGGAAGTGATGTTCTTTTTACCGATGACTATCAAGGAACGGTGCTGGTAAATGATATACGCGGTCTTCAGGTAGAAGAGTGCGGAGATGATTACTTGATAAAAGCAGGCGGCGGATTGCTTTTGGACGGGTTAATCGAAGATTTGGTAGCACGTAATATTTCTGGTTTGGAAAATCTTTCCGCTATTCCCGGTACCGTAGGCGCAGCTCCCATTCAAAATGTCGGTGCATACGGTATGGAGATAGGTCAGGTAGTAGAGAGTGTAACTTTTTATGATCTGGACCGACGCTGTGCGGGATCTTTTGATAAGGAACAATGTGAATTTGGCTATCGCAATTCTTATTTTAAGAAACATCCTGAAAGAAGATTGTTTATTACCGAGATAACCTTACGTCTTACCAGGGAGTTTAAGCCGAAACTCTCATATCACGGATTAGAAGGACATATTTTTGAGACACCGTATCAGTTGCGTGAACAAATTATTGCCTTGCGTCGAAAAAAACTTCCTGATCCTAAGAAAGTAGGAAACGCCGGCAGCTTTTTTAAAAATCCTCAAGTCAGTACGGAAAAAGCTCAGGATCTTAAGAAGATTTATCCGGATATACCTCTTTATCCGCAAGCAGACGGTACTGTTAAGCTTGCTGCAGGTTGGCTTATCGATAAAGCAGGATGCCGAAACATTACTCACGGACGTGCCGGAACCTGGGAAAGTCAGGCTTTGGTGATTGTAAATCGCGGCGGAGCTTGCCCTCATGAGATCGTTGCTTTGGCAAAGTATATAGTTTGTGAGGTTATGAATCGTTTTTCCATTATTTTAGAGCCGGAAGTACGTATTTACGGTGCACGCGGGGAAGTATCTTGGAACAGTCTGTAAAGGCTTTTGAGCGTTTTTTATTTTTATTGAAAATTTTAAATTCTGCTCCTAATTCTTGCATGAGTATCAGTGAGCTTTGCACTACATGCGGTTTTAGCAAAGATGAGTTTTGTCAGACGATAAAAGCTGCAGACACTCTTTCTCCGGGACTTGTAAGCATTAACAATAATGTTTGTAAGTTAAATCGTGTTGTGGATTTTCTTGATGCAAACTGTATTTACCGTAAGGCTCAGGGGCACGGACGAGTGGAAGTGATCCCATGCCTTGATTCTACAAATACCGTCATGCTCTCAAAGGCTAAGGATCTTGCCTGCGGAGATACTCTTTTTGCTGAAATACAAACTGCCGGTCGAGGCAGACGCGGAGGACGTTGGAATGCCGGGATAGGTGCAAATATTACGGTATCCGTGGCCTGGCGTTTTTATGATATTCACAAAGTTGAAGGATTGTCGTGTGCCGTGGGACTTTGTACTTGCAAAGCATTGCAGAACTATACGGATAAGGCAATTACCGTTAAATGGCCTAACGATATTTATCTTGGAAAGGGAAAACTAGGCGGCATTCTTATCGAATTTCGTAATATCGGAAAAAGTGTAGTGGCGGTTATCGGACTTGGAGTGAATGTCTGTGGGGTTGATACCGGCGAAGAAAACGGATATCAACGAGCATATCTTGTTGATGAATTCAAAGAAAATCTGCGTAATGAAGTAGCGATAGCATTGGTAAATGCAATCAGAAATTGCTGTTTGCACTTTGAGCAAGAAGGATTGGAACCTTTGCTTGAGGACTATGCAAAATATGATCGTTTGTCAGGACATTTTGTAAGGATCGCCGATGGCAACAGAATGTATGAAGGCAAAGTGCTGGGTATAGATCCTGTCGGAAAATTATTGTTGGATAATGGCGGTGAGCTGTTAAGCATCGCCGCCGGTCATGTAGAAAGTATTGATTGAGGTTTATTTTTTTAAATAAACGCTTTCAATCATGTGATTCGAGCCTTTTTCCAATACTAAATTGGCACGACTGCGGCACGGTTTGATATTTTCAACTAAATTTACGTGGTTGACCGCTTCCCAAATCAGCTTTGCCATAAATACAGCCTGATCTTCTGGAATTTGGGCATAACGGTGAAAATAACTGGTGGGATCGTGGAAAGTTTTCTCCCTAAGTTTTAAGAAGCGATCTACATACCATTTGAGCAGATTGTCTTCATTCGCATCTACATAAATGGAGAAATCAATATAATCTGAAATAAAAGCTCTGTTGCGTATTTCCGGGTAATCAGAACCGTTTTGTAAAACGTTTACTCCTTCGATGATAAGAACGTTGGGGCGATCTACGTCGGTAAATTCCCCTTCTACCACGTCATAAGTAAGGTGTGAGTAAACCGGTACCTTTACATGGGGAACACCGTTTTTCACGTCCTTTAAGAATTGCATAAGAGCTTTGACGTCGTAGGAAATCGGAAAACCTTTGCGACTTAATATTTTCTTTTCTTTTAGCACTGCATTGGGATAAAGAAAGCCGTCCGTGGTGATTAATGTAGCCTTAGGGTGATTCGGCCAAGCGCGGATAAGCTCTGTCAGGATCTTTGCTGTAGTGGTTTTCCCAACTGATACCGGACCTGAAATTGAAATGATGAATGGAATGTCATCATAGCTTTGTCCCAAGAATTTGTGTAACACTTGGATTCTGTCAAGTCTTGAATTGTAGTAAAGGTACAAAAGACGAGACAGCGGTAAATATATGCGATTTACTTCGTTTAGTGACAGTTGATCGTTAAATGCGACGCAGTGTTCAAGTTCCTCTTCGGTCAGAGATAACGGGGCCATTTCGTGTCTGAAGGTTGACCAAGTATCGGCGTCGAACTTAAAAAAGGGCGACTCCAGTTTTTCGTTTTCGTTAATCATTATTCTTTTACTAAAAAAGGCATTAAGGCCGAAAAAACGCCAATTGCGCAATTTGTTGCTACTGTTTTGACGTAATTAAGCACAGATCACCAACGATTTTAGTTGAGATCTTAGCAGGGGAGGCAAGACAGGTGAAAACCATATCTTGTGTTCAGAACATCGACTAAGTCAGCATTATCCGAAAATCCGTATGTTATACCGCAAATACCGCCAAAGTTTTACGGTTGTCTTTTAAAACACAGCCGCAGATAAGACAAGTTCTGCCGGAATTTTTAGAAGGTTCTATTTAAGTACCAACTTTTCGGCTTGAGTTTATACGAAAGCTCTCATAAAAACTTGCTTCAAGTTCGTTTTTTCAACAGATTTGCTTAATCCAGCTTTTAGATAAGAATTTTGTAGAAAAATAAAACAGTCATAATCTTACATTAACAGTTTGAAAAATATAACTAATTTAGCAACTGGCCAATAAAAAATTGTTTTTTTATAAAAAAAATTAAAAAAAAGCTTGCGAAATCGAAAGTTTCATATATACTTTGTCTCGCTTTCGCGAATCGTTTAGCAAAAGCAAGTTGATCCGGAGACGGACAGCTTAATGGAGGGGTTCCCGAGCGGTCAAAGGGATCAGACTGTAAATCTGCCGGCTCTGCCTTCGAAGGTTCGAATCCTTCCCCCTCCACCACTTGCCTAATTCTCCGCAATCATCTTTATTTTTTCATTGCGGGCATCGTATAATGGTTATTACCCAAGCCTTCCAAGCTTGAGATACGGGTTCGATTCCCGCTGCCCGCTCCAGTTTTACCTTGAACGATTAACTGTGAGCATTTGCTTCATCATCCTGTTCACACTTAGGAATTGTTAAAAAATGGCAAAGGAAAAGTTCGTACGTGACCGCGTTCACGTAAACGTAGGCACCATCGGTCACGTTG
>CALBLB010000105.1 GCA_937896115.1 uncultured Succinatimonas sp. | reverse complement strand
CTGTGTATGCCGGTACCGGTTGCGTAACTACCAAGGAGACGGTGGAACTTACCAAGGAAGTTGCAAAATTAGGCGGCGTTGACTGTCTGTCGGTGATCTCTCCTTATTTCACCGCCATCAAACAACCGGATCTTATAAGACATTACAGCGCGGTGGCCGAATGTACCGATCTGCCCGTTCTGCTTTATAACATTCCGGCCCGTACCGGCAATAACATCGATTACACCACCGTAAAAGCTTTGGCCAAATACGAAAACATCATAGGGATCAAAGACTCTTCAGGAAACTTTGACAACACCTTAAAGTACATAGAAAACACCGATCCGCGTTTGTGCGTGCTGGCAGGCTCCGATTCGCTGATCCTCTGGACCTTAAAGGCAGGCGGTGCCGGCGCCATCTCAGGATGCTCCAACGTCTTCCCCGAATTGATGTCCTCAATCTACGATTATTTCGTACAGGGAGATTTTGAAAAAGCCAACGAAGCTCAAAAGAAGATCCGTGCTTTCCGTAACGTCATGCAGATGGGCAACCCCAACTCCGTAGTCAAACGCGCTGCCGCGCTTAAAGGCTTCGACGTAGGCCCGGCCCGCGCACCGTCAAACATTGTCGACAAGAAGATAGATGATGCCTTAATCGAAGTCTTCAAACTCTACGATTGATAAGTTTTGTTTCAAAAAAAAGATTTTCAGGTAAAAAAATGAGTTACCAATTAGGCTCTATAAGAAAAATAGTTTCCGGAGAAAACTCCTTAAAAGAGTTGCCGGAGATCGTCAAATCCTTAAACGCCAAAACTGTTGAGATCATCACCGACGAAGGTGTATATGCTTTGGGTCTTACCAAAGGTGCGGAAAAACTGCTTGAAGACGCGAAAATCAAAGTACACGTGATCCACGACGTACCTCCAGAGCCTTCATACGAGCAGGTTCAGCATATCTACGAGCAGGCAAAAGAGCGTGAATGCGATGCCATCGTCGCCATAGGCGGCGGCTCCTCCATGGATACGGCCAAACTCGTCTCGCTGATGCTTACCAACAGCGTATCTTTAAAGGAGATGATTAAAGGAGTAAAACCCACGGTACGCGGTGTTCCTACCGTCATGATCCCGACTACCTCTGGTACCGGATCCGAGGCAACCCCCAATGCCATTGTGCTGGTCCCAGAAGAACAGTTAAAGGTAGGTATAGTAAGCGATCTTATGATCTGCGACGTAGCCTTGTTAGATCCGATTTTAACCGTAGGGCTGCCGCCTCACATTACGGCCAATACCGGGATCGACGCCTTATGCCACCTCATGGAATGTTATATATCCAAGAAAAATAATCCGCTTAGCGAATCGTTCTCCCTGCACGGCATCAAACTTGCCGCCAAAAGCCTGCGTAAATGCTATCAGGATCCCCAAGATCTTAAAGCGCGCGAACTTATGCAGGTAGCCT
>CALBLB010000104.1 GCA_937896115.1 uncultured Succinatimonas sp. | reverse complement strand
TAAATCAGATCTGCAAAAAGATCACGGCATGATAATTGTTGCCAATCATCCGACTTATATCGATTATGTTCTGCTGGCTTCTTTTTTACCTGAAGTAAACTGCCTGGTAAAAGAGAAGATATTACATAAACCTACTTTAAGCGGGATCGTTAAAAATGCCCGTTATCTTGTAAACACGGACGGCTCGTCACTGCTTGAAGAATGCGCAGAAATTTTAAAAAGAGGAGAAAATATTCTGATCTTTCCTGAAGGAACGAGAACTCCTCATGACGGCACCATAAAACTTAAAAAAGGATTTGCGTCTTTATCCGCGCATTTGCTATGTCCTCTGCACGTTGTTACCATAACCTGCTCTGAACATTTCCTTGATAAAAGCATGAAATGGTACGAGGTGCCGCCGCGTATTCCCAAATTTAAAGTCACGGTAGATAAGATCCTTGATCCGTCGGATTACGGGGCTAGAGAAAATCCTCAAAAAGCCGCCCTTGAAATGAGACAAGAGGTCAGTGCCATCTTTAAAAAAGCTCTTATCCCTAAAGAGTAATCATCATTGGATGAGAAAGAGACGTAAGTTGCCGTATTACCTGCTTGGAGTAAAAATGAAAAAAGAAGAATTACAGCAAAAAATCAAAGAACTTATAATTAACACCTTGAATCTTGAGGATTTTACCGTTTCTGATATTGAAACGGATGCACCGCTTTTTCGCGAAGGACTTGGTCTTGATTCCATCGATGCCTTGGAATTAGGGTTAGCCGTTAAGAAAACCTTTAATGTGACTATGAAAGCAGAAAGCGAGGAGATGCGTGCTTATTTTTATTCTGTAGCAACTCTTGCAGATTACATTATTTCCCAAAGAAGCGATTTAGTCACTCAGGATTAAGGAGATAAAAATGGAAAAGCTTTCAAGAGAACAGATCTTGCAAGAGTTAAAAGAGATGATGGTCAAACTCTTTGAACTGGATCCTGAAGAGATAAAACCTGAAGCTTCTTTATTTGAAGATTTAGATTTAGACAGTATAGATGCAGTCGATATCATCGTAATGTTACAAAAACGTACCGGAAAAAAGATTAAACCCGAGATCTTTAAACAGGTAAAGACGGTTAATGATGTTGTTGAAGCCGTATGGCATCTTTTAAATGATGAAAAGCCGCAGGCTTAATTTACAATCCCTTAAAAAAGCTCAGCTCCTGCTCATAGCACTGATCACTCTGCTGTGGCCAGTAGTCATTTATTGCGCATTTAAGTTAAATGCGGAAACTTATCTTGCCACGGTAATGATCATTTTTTTTTCCTGGCGCGTAGTAGCGATAGGCAAGCTGAAAAAACAAGGGCGCATTTTACAAAAAGCTGCCAAAACGGCTTCTGTTGCGGTGATCATGCTGGCTTTGGGATCGTTTCTTTTAAATCGTTACACCCTGCTACGATACTACCCGGTGGCAGTTAATGCCGTTTTTTTAGGGATTTTTGTTTTTTCATTGATAAAACCTCCTACGGCAATCACCTGTATAGCCATGCTTACTGAAAAGAAGCTTACCCCGGCCCTTGTAAACTATACCTTTAAAGTGACCTGCATATGGTGTTTATTCTTTGCAGTAAACGGAATGATTGCTTTATTTACGGCGATATACGGTGATCAGGATCTCTGGCTTTTATGGAACGGGTTAATTTCATAT
>CALBLB010000103.1 GCA_937896115.1 uncultured Succinatimonas sp. | reverse complement strand
GTACGACCTTTGCCTCAGGGGACAGAGACGCGTAAGGTATGGGTTAAAACTAACCTTAAATTCAGGGATGAAATGCCGCGTGACGGGGAGAAGGGCTATGAAGAGGTCACCTTTTTCCGCTTGAACGGTAATAAATACAATATTACCGATTAGGCATGAATTCTGCATTGTTGCGTAATAAAAACATAAGCGGCAGGATTTGCCGCCTGCGGAGGCAATAATGTCATATCAAATCTCGCAAAATTCCGATCTAGTATCGCAATACAGATCAGGAGATGTTTTATCGGCATCACGCTCTGGTGCAGGTGAAGGTTCGGACTTTCTTCAAAGTTTGGGATCTTTATTTGAAGATGCCAAAAACAACAGCGGCACCTATCTTAAAAGTTCGGATAATAAAACCGTTCTTGCCTTAAACACAGAAGCTTCGGCATCTAAGGAAGAATTTTCAAGCAGGCTTTCAAATCGCATTCATGATTTTAAAATGCTGGATAATCAAGCCCCTTCGATGCAGGAATGGAACAAAGCCTTCGGCGGACAAAGCGATTCTGACGGCTGGTCCATGCTTGAAACCTTAGGATCCGGGCTGTTGACTGCCGCCAAGATAGTCGGAACTGCTGCTTTGTTTTAAGCAGGCAGTTTCAGGCAAAAATTTGCCAAAATCGTTGATTTTACTTTTCCATCATCGAATTAAGCTTATGCACAGAATTTTTAATTCTGTGTGTAAGCTTATTATCTTTGATTTTAAGCATGGATTTAACTATACTATGCAAAAAAGAGGGAAAGTATGCATCCTTTTGAACTTTATCTGCCGACTAAATTGATCTTTGGTAAAGACTCCATCGAAAAACTGCCTGAGATCATGAAGCCTTACAAACGTGTGCTGTTAACTTACGGCGGCGGCAGTATCAAGAAGATAGGCATTTACGACAAAATAAAAGAGTTGCTCTCTGACAAAGAGATCACCGAGCTTTCGGGCATAGCTCCCAATCCCAAAGTTGATTCTGCAAGAGAAGGCGTAAAGCTTGCCC
>CALBLB010000102.1 GCA_937896115.1 uncultured Succinatimonas sp. | reverse complement strand
AACGTCTGGTTTCTTCGGCAAGACGAGCAGCCTCTTCTTCGTTTTTACGCTGCTGCTCGGCTTCCTGTTTGCGTCTTAATTCTTCAGTAGCAATGTCTTCTTGCTTATTCTGCTTATCCTTCTTTTCGGCTTTGGCTTTTTCAGCTTTGGCTGCCTTGGCAGCTTCTTCCTTAGCCTTACGAGCTTTTTCAGCCTCAAGACGACGAGCTTCTTCGGCTTTGCGCTTTTCCTCGGCTGCTTTACGAGCTTCTTCGGCGGCCTTTTGAGCTGCCAAACGGGCCTCTTCTTCAGCCTTTGCCTTTTCTGCAGCCTCGCGCGCTTTCTTAGCAGCGATTTCAGCAGGATCGATCACAATTTTACGTTTACGCACTTCTACCTGAATCTTCTTGGTGCGACCGCCGCTGCTTTGCATGGTCAGCGTGCTGTGAGTCTTTTTGGAAAGAGACATGCGCATCGGAGTTTTCTGATTGTTGCCTTTGTTTTCTTCACTCATATTCGGTGCACCCCTGATTATTTCTTGGTGACGGCTTCTGACTGATCTTTAAACCAGTATTCGTTACGTGCCGCCATAATGATTTCTCCGGCCTTCTTTTCATCAAGACCTTCGATGTCGGTGAGATCGTCGATTGCCTGATCGGCCAACTCCTCGCCGTTCTTTATTCCCTTGGCGACAAGTCTTGCCGCAAGTACTCTGTCTATGCCTTCAAGCTTGGTAAGCTCTTCAAGACCGGCTTCCTGTTTTTCCTGAGCTTTCTTTTCAACGCTCGCCAAAGCATTCTGCTGCAACTGCTTGGCAGTTTCCTCATCAAGTCCCTCTATAGCAGTAAGTTCCTCGGTGGGTACATATGCAACTTCTTCAAGTGAACTAAAGCCGGCATCACTTAAAGCCTGAGCAAATTCTTCATCGACGTTTAAACCGTCCATGAACACTTTGAGGATCTTGGAATTCTCAGCCTTGAGCCCTTCCTCAAGCTCAGTATCGGTCATGATCTTAAGATCCCAGCCTAAAAGAGCTGAAGCCAGACGTACATTCTGACCGTTGCGACCTATAGCCAGCGCCAGATTATCCTCGGCAACTCCAACAGATAGAAAGACATCTGGTCACCGAACGGCTCAGATGGAATGGCTGTCCTCATTGATAAGTATGCGGGAGACTTCGGCAGGTTCCATGGCATTGGTCACATACTGAGCCAAGTTCTCATCCCACAATACTACGTCGATCTTTTCACCGGCAAGTTCATTGGATACGGCCATTACACGTGCTCCGCGCATACCTATGCAGGCACCGCGTGGATCGATACGATGATCCTTTGAACGCACGGCAATTTTGGCACGGGAACCGGGATCGCGTGAGACTCCCATGATTTCTATCACGTCTTCTCCTATTTCCGGCACTTCAATGCGGAACAATTCTTTTAAGAAATCTGGGGAAGTACGAGTGCAAATGATCTGAGGTCCCTTACCAGGCTCAGTCTTGATTTCCTGCATCAAAACTTTGATGCGATCACCGCGGCCGTAAGTTTCATGCGGGATGATCTGATCACGTTTTAATACGGCTTCGGCATTACCGCCTAAATCTATGACCATGATCTCGTGAGTCTGCTTTTTAACGGTGGCATTTACCACGTGTCCTACATGTTCACGCTGCTCGGAAATAACCTGCTCACGCTCTGCATCTTTAACTTTTTGAGACAAAACCTGCTTGGCTGTCTGAATGGTAATGCGGTCAAACTCAACTGAAGGGATCTGCTCTTCTACCACATCCCCTGCAGCAATTCCCTCATGATCGATTCTTGCTGCCTCCAAAGAAATTTCAGAAGCAGGATTGTCCAAAGCACCTTCGGTATCCACCACCGTCCAACGACGGAACGTATCATAAGATCCGTCCTTCTTGTTGATGGCCACGCGCACGGCTATGTCCACAGGATATTTTTTCTTAGTAGCGGTAGCCAAAGCCAATTCCAGCGCCTCAAAGATCTTATCTTTGGGAATGGCACGCTCGTTAGACAGAGCTTCGGCGATTGCAATAATTTCCTTACCCATTTGTCAAAACCTCATTTGGTGCTTTTGGAAGTTTTTTTGCCTCCGGCAGGAAATACCGGAACCAATCTTGCCAACAACACATTGGTAAAAGCGATTTCAAAAATCTGATCATCGTCGGTCTGCACATTCAGGATCCCGTCCTGACAGGATTTTAAACATCCTTGCAGTTTGCGTTTTCCGTCAGTGGGCATCTTAAGTTCAAGCTTTACGATATTTCCCACGTAACGAGATACCTGTTCCTTGGTAAACAGGATGCGATCAAGTCCCGGCGATGAAATTTCAAGTGTATATTTAGGACCGATGGGATCTGCGACATCCAGCGCCGGAGAAATGAGATTGGACAGTTCCCCGCATTGATCAATGCTTACCCCTTCGGGGCCTTCCACGTAAATCTGCAAAACTGCATGATCGCGACCGCCGCGGTAACGTATTCCCCACAGCTCAAGTCCAGAACTCTCCACGAAAGGCAGCACAATTTCCCGCACTTTCTCCTCAATTCCCGCCATCGGCACCTCACTTTTATGTAAAAAAAAAGGCCCTCTTTAAAAATGGGCCTTCATAAAGTTCCACTTGTTTTAATACGATTTGCGGTGCTAAATCCGCTCATCGCAACTTTTAAGGACAGTCAAATCTGCGCCTCTCCCTATAAGCGGCTGTATTTATAGCAGGATCCTGCATAAATATCAAGTTTTTCCGGCATTCTCCCCCCAATACACGCTTAGATCATCACCTGCGCAGGTTCAGGATAAGTTTTACCGCATCTATAGAGGTTTTATCAGCTCTTAAGATTTTTATACGGGCACTGCCGAAACTTAATACTTCCCCGACTTCAGGAACTCGTTGCAGACAATCCAAAATAAAGCCTGCAATAGTTTGGTAATGCTCAGAAGGGGGAGCTTTAAAGCCCGTGATCCTGGCTACATCCGTAAGAACTGCTCCGCCGTCCAGACGGTATACTCCGTTTTCAAGTTTGACTACTTCGGGGATTTCACTTTGATCAGGAAGCTCGCCTGAAACCTCTTCCATGATATCACGCAAGGTTACCACGCCTTCAAAATTGCCGAACTCGTCATAAACAAAACCTACGTACTGCTTGGCAGCCCTAAATTCATCCAATGCCTTCAAAATGCTTACACTTTCAGGAAGATACAAAGGCTGTTTTACCAGTTTTTGCATTTCTTCTTGAGAGACTTTGTGTAAGACTCCCAAAGCCAAAAGATCAGCACGCGGCACATAACCTTCTGGAGTATCGCGATGATCGCGCAAACAGGCTATAAGTCTTGAATGCACCGAATTTTCAGCACAGTCAAGCACTTCCTCAGCAGGAGCATCCAGCATGACATATTCAAGCTCGTTGCGGGCGGTAAGCACCGCTTTTACCGGAATGGCCCGCAATTGCAAGACGCGGGCAACCATATCCTTTTCACTTTGATTAAATACCCCTTCCCCGGTGCCCTGCACTATAGCTTCTTTAAGCGATGAAACCTCTCCTGAACGTGATCCCAAAAGGCGTAACACCAAATTGGCGGCCAATTCGCGATTTTGCATAGATCCGGTA
>CALBLB010000101.1 GCA_937896115.1 uncultured Succinatimonas sp. | reverse complement strand
TCAAGCACATCCCACCAGTTTGACTGTACCACTTTAAGCCCCGGGCACTGTCTGCAGGCTAAATCCATAGCTTCATCGATGAACGCCTGATTTTCAAAGTGAGCATTATTGACAAAAATTTTGTCAAAACCGTCGGCATGAAATTCACAAAGTATATCGAATACCAGATCGATTAAAGTCTTGCCGTTTAAATCTATGGTTCCTTTAAACAGCGGTCCTCCTCCTGACAAAGGCTTTGATTTGTAACCGTAAGTCAAAACCGGAGCAATTACTGATTTGGTACGGGACGCCAACAGCTCTGATATGCCTTCTGCAATGTAACTGTCAACGCCCAAAGGAAGATGCGGACCGTGCTGCTCGGTAGAGCCTACCGGCAAAATCACTACTTTCTCAGAACTCTTTTCAAATTCGGCTCTGGTCATGTGATGCATCAACATAATTGTTTTCCCCATTTAAAAAGAATACGAAGTAAGCACTTTTGCAGGTTCTTTTCTCATGATCTCCCTGCCCTCGCGCACGCTCAGCACCGTTTCTGAAGTATTACGTACCGCATCCACGGTATTATCGGCATCAAGTACGACGAAATTGGCACTGTTTCCGCATTTAAATCCGTAATCTTTTATACACATGGTTCGGGCTCCGTTGTCAGTGACGAATTTTAAGGAGTCCTCTATCTCGGGAATGCTCATCATATGCGACAGATGCAAGCCGAAATCAAGTTGATGCATAAGATTGCCGTTTCCAAGCGGATACCAGGGATCGGAAATGGAATCCTGAGCAAAAGATACGTTAAGACCGTTCTTGGTCAATTCATCCACTCTTGAAATGCCGCGACGTTTGGGATAACTGTCATAGCGCCCTTGCAAGTAGCAGTTTTCGGTAGGACAAACAATAAAATTAAGTCCAGCTTTTTTAAACTTGCTCATCATTTTGAAAGCATAGGCATTGTTATACGATCCCATGGCGCAGGTATGCGAAGCGGCGCTTCTGCCCTGCATACCGTTAAAATAAGTCAATGCGGCTATGGACTCGACAAAACGCGACTGATCGTCATCGGTTTCATCGCAATGAAAATCAAGAAGCTTGTCGTATTTCATGGCAAGTTCAAAACCTTTTTTCACCGACGCAACCCCGTCTTCACGGGTAAACTCAAAATGAGGGATGCCTCCCACCACATCAGCGCCCATTTTCAAAGCCTCTTCAACCAGCTCTGCTCCGCCTTTGTAAGCAAAGAAACCTTCCTGAGGAAAAGCCACAATCTGCAAAGTCATGTAATCGCGCACTTCTTCTTTTAACTCGAGCATGGCTTTTAACGCCGTAAGTTTAGGATCGGTTACGTCAACATGGGTACGCACATACTGCACGCCGCAGGCTATCTGCTGTTTTACCGCTATATAAGCACGCTTTTTAATTTCTTCCGTAGTCAGTCTGTCTTTGGCTTCTGACCAGTTGTCTATTGCTTCAAAAAGCGTTCCTGATGCAGTAGCTTTAGCAGGAAGCGACGCTGTATATACATAATCAAGATGAATATGGGCATCTGCAAAAGGGCATGCGGTGATCCTTCCTTTCAAATCCTCGATTTTTGCCTGCGGATATTGTTTTTCAAGGGCGGAAAATTCACCGAATGCGGCAAAACGACCGTTTTCCACGGCAAAAGACTTCATTTCCTTGCCGTTTAGATTGGCATTTTTATAAATCATGACTGTCATGGCTTAATCCTTAGTCTTTGATTCGACGATTTCTTTTATAACGTACATGCCGAGAGTCAGAATAATGAGGAATGTGGCCGCAACGGCAATGGTAGGGTCTATAGTGGCTCTTAAGTTTTCCCACATGACCATGGGCAGGGTTTTAGTGTTGGCACCTGACACGAAGATAGTTACCACCACCTCATCAAGAGAAGTGACAAACGAAAGCAATGCCGAAGTAACTACCGAACTTCTTACGGAAGGTAAAGTAACTTTGAAAAAAGCCCCGACAGGAGTCGATCCCATCGACATCGCCGCAAGTTCTAAATTTGAATCAAAGCGGGCCAAGGCCGATGACATGGTAAGGAAAACCATGGGAATGGCCAAAAGACTGTGAGCCATGATCAGCCCCGGGATGGTATTGTTAAGTCCCACTTTGGCAAAGCTTGCATATAACGCCACACCGGTGATGACCACCGGAACAATCATCGGGGTAAGCATGAGATTCATGAATAAACTTTTGCCTTTAAATTTCAGTTTATTCACTGCCAATGCAGCCAAAGTACCGATGACAGTGGCAAAGACGGCGACACACAATGCAATTAGCAAACTGCGTTCAAGCGAGGTGATCCACTCGGCATTATCAAAAAATTTGTCGTACCACTTAAGCGAAAAAGACTTGATTGGATAGATAAAGTAGTTAAGCGACGTAAACGACTGCGGAATGATCACCATAGCCGGGGCGATGATGATCACCAAAAGTAAAAATACTATGAAATACAGCATGTTTTATTCCTTACATATCCTTCACAAAGATATTGCCGGTAAAGCGGAAAGCCGCAGCTATGATCAAATAGACGATAAGCAACAACTCAACAGACAATGCCGAAGCCAAGCCCCAATTGAAATTGTTCATACTGATCTCAATTAGATTTGAAAGCATCATATTGTCAGGACCGCCTAACAATGCAGGAGCAATATAAAAGCCCAGAGACAACACGAACACCATGATAGATCCTGAGAGCATGCCGGACTTTGACAACGGCAAGAACACATGCAGAAAACCGTACATTCTGGTCCCGCCCATGATGCTTGAAGCCAAAAGCAGATTTTTATCTATCTGAGCCATGGAATTTTGCAGAGACAAAAACATGAACGGCAGGAGAATATGCACCAAGGATATGGTTACGGCCAAATCGGTATATAAAAGTTTGACCGGCTCTTTGGTAATTCCGAGAAACATCAAAGCCTGATTAACTATACCGTTGTTTTGCAAAATGATCTGCCAGGCAAAAATACGCACCAGCATACTTACCCAGTAAGGGATCAATACGCCTGCAGTGATCAACATGCGTACGCGATCGCTTTTTGCATTTATCGAAAGATATGCCATGGGATAGGCCAGGATCAGGCAAACCAGCGTAACGATAAATGCAATTTTGATGGTGGAAAACAACACCGTAAGATACAAGGGCTCAGTCAAAGCTCTTATATAGAAATCAAACGTAAAACCGTCTTTTGCAGAAAAACTTTTGACGATGATGTCTAAAAGCGGATAGCCCATCGTCAGTACCACATACAGCAGAGGAATGGCCAAAAGCAACCACTTGGCACCGTCCCACGCGCTGAATTTAAAAGATTTTGTCTGTTCCATGAAGCCACCTTGAGAACGGGGGCCGAACGCCCCCTTTCTTAGAAATATTTATAATTATTAAGAAGTTATTTCTTTAAAAGCCAGGCATTGAATCTTTCGACAACCTCGTTTAGATGTTCTGCCCAATAGGTGTTGTCTATATAGAATTCGTGTTTAACCTGTTCATCGGTCTGGCCTATACGCTCTATTTGCTCTTGTGAAAGCAGTTTCACCGCCTCAGGATTAGTAGAGCCGTAAGGGATCTGCGATGAAAAAGCAGCCTGTTGCTCAGCTGAGCTTATGAAGTTAATGAACTTCATCGCGTTTTCTTTGTTAGGTGCATTCTTTGGAACTACCCAACCTGCAGCAATACGCATACCCTCGTTGTACTCAAGAGCCACAGGAGATCCTTCATCCTGTGCCGTGAGGATGCGTCCTGACCAAGCCAAAGCAAGATCGGCCTCACCTGTTGACAACATCTGCGAAGGTTGCGCTCCCTTGGTCCACCACACTATGCTGTCTTTGATGGTATCGAGTTTGGCAAAAGCACGGTCAAGATCCAGAGGATAAAGCTTGTCCATAGGTACACCGTCGGCCATAAGTGCAGCTTCCAACACGGTAACCGGATATTGCCACATGGCTCGTTTTCCCGGGAATTTTTCGGTATCAAAAAATTCCGCCCAGGTCTTGGGAGCCGAACCGTCTTTATATTTTTCGCTGTTATAAGCGATTACGGAGTCGTAAACCTCGGCACCTACCACATGCTCAAGCTGTACGTCCTTATCAAGTTTTTCGGTCACAACCTTATAGTCTATGGGTTCCAGATATCCTTTCTTTCCTGCATAAACTCCCCAGTAGGCATCACAATTCATCACATCCCATTCTGTAGTTCCGTTTTCCACCATAGCAATAAGCTTGGCGTAATCAGAAGGAGTAACGACAGTGACCTTGATCCCGGTTTTCTCTTCAAAAGGTTTGATATTTTTGGCAATGCGGGCATCGGTATTAGTTCCGCCCCAATCCACAAAGACCAAGGATCCGGCATCTTTGGCAGCACTTGACGCCGTCTCTGCAGAAGGAGCATCTTTATCTCCGCAACCTACAAGCATGAAAGCAGCCACGAAAGATGATGCCAATACGGTCAAGGTTGATTTACGCATATTTTGTTCTCCCTTTGCCTATCTAAAAACTGTTAACACTCTTAATCTGTTATTCATACAAAATCGCAGTATCAGTCGGATCGAAGGTAAAACGCACCCTGCGTTTGCCTTCTAACTGCCTGAATTCACCGACGTCCAAAGTAATGTTCAAAACCAAAGTTCCGGCCTTGGCCTTGCACTTTACGTACTGACCTAAATAGATGTTTTCCGTGATTTCCGCTTCAAAAATATTTCCCTTACTCTGCATGCCTTCAGTCAGCAGATGTATGGCTTCAGGACGTAACGCAAAAAAAGGTTCTTTTTCAGACTCTCTGATCCCGTCTGATGCAACCTGCAACTGACATTTACCGCCGGTAAGTTCGGAATCACCGCTGATCCTGCATTGACCGCCGTCTTTCTCATACACGGCATTTTTTAAAGGCACGATGTTAGTCGTGCCCATAAATTCGGCCACGAAACGGTTGGCAGGTTTTTCATAAATATGCTCAGGAGTGTCAAACTGCTGTACTCTGCCTGCCGAAATGATGCAGATCTTGTCCGACATGGAGAAAGCTTCTTCCTGATCATGGGTCACGGATATGGTCGTCATTCCCAACTCATGGGTGATGCGTTTGATTTCAAACTGCATGTCATGACGTAAGTTTTTATCCAATGCCCCCAAAGGCTCATCCAAAAGCAGAAGCGGCGGATTGTAAACAATGGCGCGAGCCAAGGCTACGCGCTGTTGCTGACCGCCTGAAAGCTGACGCGGAAAACGATCCTCAAGACCGGTCAGCTTGATCATTGCGATCATTTTCGAAACGCGCGAGCTGATCTCCGCCTTGGGAACTTTCCTTAATTTAAGAGGGTATGCGATGTTCTGCGCTACCGTAAGGTGCGGAAACAAAGCATAGTTTTGGAAAAGCATACCGATGTTGCGTTTAAAACACGGTACTGCCGCGACATCGGTACCGTTTAAGAGGATCTTGCCGTCCGAACAACGTTCAAAGCCGGCTATGACCTTTAAAAGAGTGGTTTTACCAGATCCGGATGATCCGAGAATGGAAACAAATTCACCGGGTCTGCAAATGAGCCTTATGTCCTCCAGCGCCTTGAAAGTTCCGTAGTACTTCGTAACGTTTACGACGGACAATTCCTGACCTATGCCCATGATGATCTCCGTTTGTTGTATTTATGTGATCGTTATAACAATCAAATAAGGGAGATCTGTTTTTTGCCACAAAATGCCCACTTAGAAAGCTTTGCTATAAAAGAGTGCATTTATCAGGATTTATATAATAGTTTCAGTATGTTAGATTATGTAATTATATTATTTACTACCCTTTCAGTGCCTTGATTTAGTGCACATTTATTGCTGTGAAGTACAACTTTTTAAAAGAAAATAAGGGAAATGTTCAAAAAAGGATCACTGCAACAAAGTTCAACAATCGAGAGATAGCGACGATGTTATGCAGTTTCACTGCTTTCAAAGGCTTTCAGTTCCGTTCCTACAAACACGCAGGCTACACGTCGAAGTCCCGGCAAATTTCTGATCTCTTCACCTAAGGCATAGCGCTTAACTTGCTCTTTTGCCAAAGTCAAAGCCTTAGCCACATTTTTTTGAGAACCTTTGCTTTTCGGTAGATATTTAACTTCGAATATGTAAGAGTAACGGACATGATCGCTTTTCGGCAGCAAAACAAGATCTGCGTAGCCGCTTTCAACGCCTCTTATTTCGTACTCCAGTTTCGAATCAAAATATTCATCACAAAAGCTGCCGGCATAGCCCAAAGCTATTACTACCCCGTTTTCTCTCAAATGCAAAGAAGAATTTTTTCCGCTGATCCCGCTTAATCTTGCTGACACTGCCTGAACAAAAGGTTTGGCATCCCATCGTTGCAAAAAAAGCACTCCTGAAGTCAAATCGCTTTTTGACAAAGTAAAATTGCTCATTCCCTGTAAATACACCAGGTAATACGAGAAAAACTGCCTTGCCACGGCCTT
>CALBLB010000100.1 GCA_937896115.1 uncultured Succinatimonas sp. | reverse complement strand
TTTTGTGTTGGCAAAGGCTATCACCTCTTTGCAAAGATCTTCAACAACCATAGCTTTGAGCTCGACAGTTTCGCTCTCAATAAATGTCATAAGACGCCCTTTGTAAAATTTTCTTAACTATCGTTATAGTCATTCTTGTCATTCTTGTCATTCTTGTCATTCTTGTCATTCTTGTCATTTTATCTTAATGTGGTGACTAGAAAAAGAGTGCTTTACATTTAACAAACGTTTAAGTCGATTCATTTTGTCCCTTTTTGCTCAGATATTTTGTCAAATTGACTTTAAATTTTTAAAGAGCCTCTGATCCGCAATCAGCAGTTATATTTACAATTTCATGCAAACATCCTGAAAATAATAAAAAAAGTTGTTGCAACTTGACTAACACTAATTTGCCAATATAGCTTTAAAAACTGCTTAAGAATGCATTTCTTTAGCATTAACACCTAGGAGTTCTGTCTTTTTTATGCCCTTAAATCCAAAATAAAGATGAAAAAAACTAATCACTGCTCTATGATCTGAATACAGCTTTGTTGTTATCGAGGTACAAATGGCTAATAATCTTGAAATCATCAGCGGTTGCGGCACTCGCAATACCACCGCTCTGTTGCTTGGATCCGGCGAACTTGGTAAAGAAGTAGCAATAGAACTGATTCGTTACGGCATACAAGTAGTAGCCTGTGATCGTTACGATCACGCACCTGCAATGCAGGTAGCTCAAAAAAAAGCCATCATTAACATGCGTGACGACAAAGCGTTACGTGAACTGATCATCAAAGTAAAACCAGATTTCATTATTCCAGAAATTGAAGCTATAGCCACCGAAACTCTGGTAGATCTCGAAAAAGAAGGCTACAAAGTGATCCCCAGCGCCAACGCTGCCAATATCACCATGAATCGTGAAGCCATAAGGACTTTGGCTGCCGAAACATTGCAATTGCCTACGTCACCGTATTTTTTTGCCTCTTCTGCAGAAGAAGTACACAGAGAAATTCTAAAGGTCGGTTTTCCCTGTGTAATGAAACCGATCATGAGTTCGTCAGGTAAAGGACAAACCGTGATCAAAAAAGAAAGCGAAATAGACGATGCATATAAAGAAGCCTGTGTACACGGGCGCGGAGGATCAAAACGAG
>CALBLB010000099.1 GCA_937896115.1 uncultured Succinatimonas sp. | reverse complement strand
GTCGGGGTTAAAGCCAGACAGGCTTCAGGTGCCGTTACCGTTGACGGTATGGACAATCTGCTTACCCACGTATCAAGATGCTGTCAGCCTATCCCGGGAGATGAGATCGTAGGCTTTATCACCAAGGGCAGGGGAGTATCGATTCATCGCAGAGATTGCGAGCAGTTGAAAAAACTGGCCGCAGCAGAGCCTGATCGTGTCATCGCGGCGCAATGGGGCAATGTACAGAATTCTTCTTACACCGTCACCATGCATATCGTTGGACAGGATTACCCGGGATTCCTGCGCGACGTAACCACGCTTATTGCCAATGATCGCCTGAATATTGCCGGGGTGAGATCCCGAGTGGAAAGACAGAAACTGATCAGCATTATCGATGTTGACATTCTGGTGCCAGACATTGCCGTATTTGAACGTATACGCGTGAAAATTGCGGCATTGCCCAAGGTTACCGCCGTAGAGAGAATGTAAAGTTTAGGTCTTTTTTACCCGTTGCAGTCTGCAAAGTGCGTCACGTGTCACGAGGCATTCGGGGCAGGATCTTGCAGGCTGTGTTATACTTTTTGACTTGTAAGAAGAAGATCAATCTTTCCCTTTTTGATATTTGACAGGTACTGCCTTATAAGGTCAAAACAGGGATGCGGATCTGCGTAGTTAGCAGATCCGCGCGAAGGAACGTTTCGGAGAAGTTCATGTCTGCATCCACTGAAAAGAAGTCCGTTGAGGCCACTAAAAAACCGGTTAAACTTATTTTTGTAACCGGCGGCGTGGTGTCATCACTGGGTAAGGGTATTGCCGGTGCATCGCTGGCCGCAGTGCTTGAAGCCCGCGGGCTTAAGGTCACCATCATCAAGCTCGATCCTTATATCAACGTCGATCCGGGCACGATGAGTCCTATTCAGCACGGTGAGGTCTTTGTGACCGAAGACGGTGCCGAGACTGATCTGGATCTCGGTCATTACGAGCGTTTCATTCATGCAAAGATGTCGCGCAAAAACAATTGCACCACCGGCAAGATCTATTCTGAGGTGATAAGAAAAGAGCGTCACGGAGACTATTTGGGAGCCACCATTCAGGTGATCCCTCACATCACCAACGCCATTAAGGAAAAGATCTTAGAAGGTGCCGAAGGTAATGACATTACCTTGGTTGAAATAGGCGGTACCGTAGGCGACATCGAGTCTCAACCTTTCTTGGAAGCCATAAGACAGCTTGCAGTGGAGATAGGACGTGAGAATGCTCTTTTTATGCATCTTACTTTGGTTCCTTATCTTAAGACTTCAGGTGAGGTCAAGACCAAACCTACTCAGCATTCCGTAAAAGAATTGCTGTCTATAGGTATTCAGCCCGATATTTTGATTTTGCGTTCTGAGGTTTCCATTCCTCCGCACGAGCGCCACAAGATCGCCATGTTCTGCAATGTGCCTGAACGTGCTGTGATCAGCATGCAGGACGTTGATTCCATCTATAAGATCCCTGCCATGCTCAAGAGCCAATATCTTGATCAGTTGGTAGTGGATCGTTTCGGATTTAACTGTAAGGAAGCAGATCTTTCCGATTGGGAACAGGTGCTTTACCAGCAGGCCAATACTGTAGGTGAAGTGGTGATAGGCATGGTGGGCAAATATGTTGAGTTGCATGATGCCTACAAGTCGGTTAATGAAGCTTTGAAACACGGCGGTCTGAAGAATCGTCTTGGAGTAAAGATCCGTTATATCGACTCAGAAGATGTCGAGGTCAAAGGCGAGGAAGTGTTACAGGGCTTGGACGCAATCTTGGTTCCCGGCGGATTCGGTTCCCGCGGTATTGAAGGTAAGATCCGTGCTGCCCGCTATGCGCGCGAGCATAAATTGCCGTATCTTGGAATTTGTCTTGGCATGCAGGTGGCTATCATCGAATATGCCCGTGACATGGCAGGCATGGAAGGCGCCAATTCAACTGAATTCAATCCTGATACCAAATACCCGGTAGTAGGACTTATCACTGAATGGCTTGATGAAGCAGGACGTGTAGAAAAACGCTCAGGCGAATCTGATTTAGGCGGCACCATGCGCTTAGGCGGGCAACTTTGTCATTTGAAACCCGATACTTTGGTTCGCAAACTTTACGGCAAGGATGACATAGTTGAACGTCACCGTCATCGTTATGAGGTTAATAACAACCTGATCGGAGCTTTGGAAAAAGCAGGACTTAAAATAGCCGGACTTTCTACTGATAACAAGCTGGTCGAATGCATCGAATTGCCTGATCACCCTTGGTATATAGGAGTACAGTTCCATCCTGAGTTCACTTCAAATCCGCGTTCCGGGCATCCTTTGTTTATAGGCTTCATTAAAGCAGCCAAAGAATATCAGGATCGTCAACGTTAAAAACCATCCCCCGGAGCAGATCCGGGGGAACCTTTTTGATGAGCTCCGTGTATTGCATATGAAGTTCCTGTCGCTGGTAATGATCGTGATCATAGGATGTCTGTCCTATGATCTGTGGTTTGGTCACAACGGCATCGCTCAGTATCGTACGGTATCAGTACAGGTAAAAGAGGCCAGACTCAAGGCTGAAAAACTTACATTGCGCAATCAGGCGGTGCAGGATGAGATCGCCGATCTTAATCAGGATATGTTGACCGTTGAAGAATTGGCTCGTGACGAGTTGGGTATGATCAAACCTGGTGAAACCTTTTATCGTGTGATTGAGCCTGTGCCGGCAACTGTTTCTAAAAGGTGATCCCTAAAAGGAAATGCCAAGTCGTAATGACCAAGCTAATTGATGCGGTGATCCCCGCAGCCGGCGTCGGCAGACGCATGGGAGCTACGCTTCCCAAACAATATCTTAAACTGGGTCGTACTACTGTGCTTGAACGCAGTTGTGCGATTTTTTTAAATGATCCTTCCGTAGCACACGTCATCATAGCTTTAAGTTCGGATGATGACGTATTTGATACCCTACCTTTGGCAGGACACCCGAAAGTTATCAAAGCTCAAGGAGGAAAAGAACGTTGTGACAGCGTGCGCAATGCGCTGTCGCTAAGTCACGCCGATTATGTGCTGGTACACGACGCTGCCAGACCTTTGTTGTCAAAAAGGGATCTTGAAAATTTAAAGCAGGCATCCTTTGCCAGTAAAGCCGGAGCTTTGTTGGCATGTCCCATGGCGGACACGGTAAAAAAATCCAGCGGAATTTCAAAAGATCTTCATGTGAGTTTTACTACCGTACCGCGCGGCGATTTATGGCGGGCTCTGACACCGCAGATGTTTGAACGGGAGTTGCTTATTGCCAGTCTGGATCTGGCTAAAAATCGAGGACTCACGGTAACTGACGAAGCTTCTGCTCTTGAAATTTCCGGAAAATCTCCGGTATTGGTTCCAAGTTTGGATCCCAATTTCAAACTAACTACTCCAGAGGATCTTTTGATGGCTACGGCTTTGTTGCAATACCAAGGTGAATTATGATGAGGATAGGACACGGTTTTGACGTGCATCGTTTCGGCGGAGAAGGTCCGTGCATTTTAGGCGGGGTCAAAGTTCCCTATAAAAGCGGATTGCTGGCTCATTCAGACGGAGATGTGGTGTTGCATGCCATAGCAGATGCTCTGCTCGGGGCTTTGGCTTTGGGAGATATAGGACATTTTTATCCTGATCACGATCCAAAATTTCTTAATATCGACAGCCGTATTTTGTTACGTGACGTAGTTGAAAAATGCCGTACTCACGGTTATACCGTGGTTAACGTGGATGCTACGATCATCGCTCAGGCTCCGAAAATGGCGGCCTATGAGGATGAAATGCGCAAAAATGTGGCTGCGGATCTGAATGTTGCCTTAGATTGCGTAAGTATCAAAGCCACTACTACAGAAAAACTCGGATTTACCGGCCGCGCCGAGGGAATAGCTGTGGAAGCAGTGTGCCTTTTAGAATCGTTGCCTGTTGCGGAGCATTAAATGACGGTGAGGTTTTTGGGCATATTCTCACGTATGTACGAATTGTGCATAAAATTGGCCGCTCACCCTCAGGCCATATGGTTTTTATGCATAAACAGTGTCATAGAATCGATCTTTTGGCCTATTCCTCCTGATGTCATGCTGGCCCCCATGTGCCTGGCCAGACCGCGCAGGGCATGGCTTTATGCTTGTGCCGCAGTATTATCTTCGGTATTGGGAGCCATATGCGGATATTATCTTGGTTATTTTCTCTATGATCCTTATGTTAAGGATTTCATAGTATGGATAGGTCAGGAGCATGCCGTAGCCACGGTACGCGGATGGTTTGCATTGCAATACGGAATTTTGATGATCTTCATCGGGGCTTTTACCCCCATACCGTTTAAGATCATCGCGTTAACTTGCGGCGTTATGGCTGCAGAAAGCGTAATGCAAACAGGAAGCGCCGGAATGTTGTCGGTATTTTTCTTTGTACCGGTGTCGCTTTTAGGTCGTGGTTTACGTTTCTTTCTTGAAGCCGGAGTTATTTATTTCGGCGGTGAAAAGATGGAAAAAGCCATCAGACGTTATATAGACGTCATAGGATGGGCAATGGTAATGATGATTGTAATTTATGTTGCTTATAAGATTATTTTCTGAAACTAAGCGGGGTTATCTGCCGGCCGTCGTATTGTTCTCTTTATTGTTCAGCGGCTGTATTTCAAACAATGCTGACAATTACGGCAACAATATCGTCGTTGAAGACGCCAGATACGGCAGTGCTCAAACGCGTTCAACGCCAAGAAGGACGGTTGCAAATGCCCAGGTAACCAAGCGTACGGTCACTGTAGCGCCTAAAAAATTTCAGGAGCAGCCTTTAGGCAGCAACACTGCTCCTGCAGGCGGTACCGATTATAGGGTGGTGCAGGGAGATACCTTATTCTCAATTGCCTTTCGCTACGGACAGAATTACCAGTCATTAGCTTCGGAAAACGGTATAGAACCTCCTTATAATATTCATGTAGGGCAGATAATCCACATCAACGGCAGCAATCAATCAGGTAATGTTTCACAGGACGCAAACAGCTATACCGTACAAAAAGGAGATACCCTGACCTCGGTAGCCAAAGCTCATGATCTGCCGCCTTCGGCTTTGGTAAGGGTTAATAATTTAAGTTATCCGTACAAATTGTCTCCGGGACAGCGTTTGATTTTGGAAGATCCCGATGCCGGACGTAAGGTTGAGAAAACCGAACAAAAAGTAGTACCTGTTGCAGGAGGTGATCCTGCTACCGTGATTGCATCCGAGCAAGAGCAGATAACGCAGCCTTCGGCGGTGAATATAGTTTCCGGTAAAACCCGTACTGCAGGCGGTGTGGTATGGATGTGGCCTGCAAAAGGAAAAGTGGTACGCGGTTTCAGCCTTAATGAAAACGGCAATAAAGGTATAGATATAGCAGGAAATCGCGGACAGAGCGTAATGTCGGCTGCTGACGGGCAGGTCGTATATTCAGGGAGTGCCCTGCGCGGTTACGGAAAACTCATCATCGTAAATCATGACAATGAATACCTTTCGGCTTATGCTCATAATGACAGTCTGCTCGTTAAAGAAGGTCAGAAGGTCAAGCGCGGACAGGTGATCGCCAAGATGGGATCTACCGATTCAATCTCGGTGCAATTGCACTTTGAGATCCGTTATAAAGGTAAATCGGTAAATCCTTTGGGGTATCTGCCTAAATAATGTGATGGATAAGATGCAGTAGACAATTTTGAAAGCGGGTTTTGATGATGAACAGCGATAATGTTAAAAAAGCTTCGTTAAAAGAAAAAAACCGCTTGAAAAAAAGTGCGAACGGCAAGAGTTCGAACTCTGATCTGTTGTCTGC
>CALBLB010000098.1 GCA_937896115.1 uncultured Succinatimonas sp. | reverse complement strand
AAAATACTCTCATGAGTTTTACCATATCGTCGTAATATCCGTATTCCTCTGCTTTAGCCAAGGGTACGTCGTATTCGTCTATCAGCAGGATCACTTCTTTGCCAAAATAACGACGTACCATCATCAGTAAATCCGAAAGCGATGTTCCTAATCCTGCTTCATCTTTTTCCAATTCCGTGTCGTTAAGCAACAGTAAAAAACGTTTTCTTTGCTCAGGAAGCAAAAGCTCACTTTCTTTTAGCTCATAAAACTGTTGTGCAAGACGTCCGATCAAATCCGCAAGAATGCTAAGTGCCACCTCATAATTTCTGCCTGCTATATCCTTTAAAGAAAGGGAAATCACCGGATATTGCCCCATAAACTCGGCACAGAATTTTTCATCCTGCATGATCTCTTTATCTTTAAACAGGCTTTGTTGCAAACTCACGTCACCTAGGTTTTCATGATTAAGCTCTAAAAAATACTTAAACATGCTCATGGTCAAAGTCTTGCCAAAGCGTCTTGGTCTCGTAATGAGCAGAACCTTACTGTCGTCTTCTGCGAAAACTTTTTTTATAAAAGCCGTTTTATCCACGTAATAACGATTTCTTTCACACAGCTCTTTATAATCCTCAAAGCCTCTCGGAAGCTGTTTTAATACATGGCTCATTGCCGATCCTCTGCCCTTTTAGATCATGAACATGCTTTACGTCGTTTAAAACGTAAGCCTCATTTGATGCCAGACACTGCCGCCGTGCTCCGAGGCACAAATACCCTCATCTTTAAAGCCGCATTCAGCATACCAATGCACAAGATGCTCATGACAGGTAAGTACCAAACCTTTTCGTTGTTCATCTGCTTTTACCTGTTTTATGAATTCTTTGATCAAAAGTTGTCCCAAATCGCGTTTACGATAGGCAGGATCTACGCATACACTGAAAATCATCTGCCAACTGCCTTGTTCATCATGTAACAAAGCATCGGCGTACATTTCATCCAGAAGATCTCTTTCATTGCTGCACATACCGTTGATCATTCCGATTATTCTGTCTCCGTCTGCCATAAGCAAAAAATGCTCAGGATAACTTTCAAGACGCTGCATCAAAGCTTTTAAAGACGCAGCTTCATTTGCAGGAAAACAACTTGCTTCCAATTTGCTAAGTGCGAGGCAATCGTTCTTACATGCTTTGCGAAAATGTACTTCAGTCATAATAGTTTCCCCTGAGTAAAGCTAAACATAGCAAAAAAAAGGACGTCCCAAGACGCCCTCTGTCAAAAATATTCAAAATCAACTTTGCAAGGTTCTGGGCAAAGGAAAATGTCTGGTAACGCCGCACTCTCCTACTTCCTCAGGAGCACTGGCTCCCATGGAAAGCAGGTGATCTACTATGCCTTTTACCACATAGTCAGGAGCTGAAGCTCCGGCACTTACCCCTACGGCTTTTACTCCGTCAAGCCAGGCATTATCTATATGAGAAGCATCATCCACGAGATAAGCTTTGGCTCCTTCTCGCTCTGCTTCCTCTCGCAAACGGTTTGAATTTGAAGAATTTTGTGAACCGGCAATGATCACCACCGAAGCCAGTTTGGCCAACTCGCGAACTGCATTTTGGCGTAATTGGGTGGCATTGCAGGTATCATCCTGACGAGGCCCCTGAATTTCAGGATATTTACGTCTTAATGCCGCTACTGTTTTTGCCGTTTCATCCACCGACAAGGTAGTCTGAGTGGCAAACACAGCGTTTTGGCCGTCTATGTGCAATTTATCTACATCCTCAGGAGTCAAAATCACATGTACCTTGGTAGAAGGTCCGTTATACTGGCCTATGGTACCTATGACTTCCTGATGACCTTCATGCCCGATAACCACTGCATCCTGTCCGAAAGTACCGGCACGATTCATCTTGCGATGAATTCCGGAAACTACAGGACAGGTGGCATCGATCACGACAAACCCGCGGGCCTTGGCTTCCTGCTCTATGGCAATACTGACGCCGTGAGCTGAAAAAATCAGTACGGCCTGATCAGGGACTTCATCCAAAGTATCGACGAAGGTAGCTCCGGCCGTTTTAAGATCTTCGACCACATGGCGATTATGAACCACTTCATGCAACACGAAGACTTTGCCTGCGCCGTAGCGCTCCAAAGCTTTTTCCACCACCAAAATGGCACGTTCTACCCCGGCACACATTCCGCGCTCACGCGCAAGCAGCAGTCTGAAGCTCACTTGGAACGCTCCTTGCTTTTTTGGTCATTCTTGCCAAAGCAAGCGGTGATCACCAATAAAAATGCCCCCGTACATACGGCTATATCAGCTACATTAAATGAAGGATAAGACCAAAACCAGCCGTCGCCTTTTAGGTAGAACAAAAGAAAATCCACTACGTGTCCTAAAAAAATACGGTCAAGCAGATTTCCCACTGCACCGCCTAATACCAAAGCGATCCCCAAACAAGTAAAAGGACGTTTTTTGGAAGTTCGCAACAGTGCTGCTATCAAAGCCAAAGAGATGATGACTGCTATGGCAATAAAGAGCCATCGCTGCCATCCTCCCATCCCGGCTAAAAAGCTGAATGCAGCTCCTTCATTGTATACATGCACCAGGCTGAAAAAAGGCGTTACCGCAATTCCCGCGGTATACGCGGGAATATGCTCGACTACCAGATATTTCGTGTACTGATCCAAAGCCACAATCAAGAAGCTTAAGAGTAAAAACGCGATCCCGCAGTCTTTTCTGACTAAAGTCATATCAGGCAAAATGCCTCTCTTCACCCTGCTTGGTTTCGATATTTTCCACACAACGGTGGCAAAGCCCCGGATGTGCAGGATCGGTATCTACATCTTCTTCATAGTGCCAGCAGCGTTCACACTTGTGAGCCTTGGACTTTACAACGCGGAAAGCACACTTGAGACTTTCCGAGACGAATGCGTCGGCAGGAGCTTCTTCATCAGAGAGCTCTGCTTTTGAGGTGATCAAAAGGAACTTAAGTTCATCTCCTAACTGTTTAAGATCTTCTTTCAAAGCATCCTTGGCGTAAACAGTAAGTTCAGCTTCCAAAGATCCGCCTACCACACCAGCATTACGGGCATTTTCCAATGCTCTGTTAGCTTCGCTGCGGAAGGCTAAAATGCGATCCCAATAAGCACTGTTGAACTTGGAATTTTCATCAAGCTCGCTTAAACCGTCAAACCAGTAGGAAGTGAATACGAATTCATCACGATCCCCCGGCATTGCCTCCCAAGCTTCCTGAGCGGTAAATGACAAAATAGGAGCCATCCAACGGACCAGAGCTTCGGCAATAAGATAAAGAGCACTCTGACAGGAGCGGCGTGCCAAGCCGTCAGCTTTTGCCGTGTACTGACGATCTTTGATGATATCAAGATAGAACGAGCCCATCTGAATCGAGCAAAAGAGCATCAAAGTCTGTACTACCTGATGGAAGTCGTAATCCTCATAAGCTTTAAGAATGCTCTTTTGGGTCTTGGCTGCGCAGGACACTGCCCATTTATCAAGCTCCAGCATATCCTCAAAAGCCACGGCATCTTTTTTGGGATCAAAGCCGTTCAAATTGGCAAGCAGGAAGCGCACGGTATTACGCACGCGTCTATAAGCATCGGAGGTATGCTTGAAAATTTCCTTGGAAACGGCCATATCACCGGTGTAATCATTTCCGGCAATCCACAGTCTCAAGACATCGGCCCCCAACTGATCGATAACCTCGGAAGGAGCAATCACATTGCCAAGAGACTTGGACATCTTGCGTCCCTGACCGTCAACGGTAAAACCGTGGGTTAGTACCTGTTTATAAGGAGCTTTGCCGTTTGATGCACAAGAAAGCATCAACGAAGACATAAACCAACCGCGATGCTGATCAGATCCTTCAAGATACATGTCGATATCGTGCCCCTTGAACTCAGGACGCTGACCTACCACTGTAAACCAGGTAGAGCCAGAATCGAACCATACGTCCAAAGTATTGGGATCTTTATGATAAAGAGGAGCTTCTTCAGGTCCTATCAGTTCTTCAACACTCAAATCCCACCAAGCCTGAATACCTTTTGCCTCAACGGCCTTGGCAACTTTTTCGATGATCTCGGGGGTACGCGGATGGATCTCGCCGGTTTCATTGTTGATAAGTACGGCGCAAGGCATACCCCAAGTACGCTGACGGGAAATACACCAGTCAGTACGTTGTTTAACCATGGCTTCAATGCGGTTTTGTCCCCAGGATGGGATCCAACGCACTTTTTTGATCTCATCAAGAGCATTCTGTCTAAGACCGTTGCCATCCATGGAAATAAACCACTGCTCGGTCGCTCTGAAGATCACCGGGGTCTTATGACGCCAGCAATGAGGATAACTGTGGGTGATTTTCACCGCCTTTAACAAAGCACCTTTGTCGATCAAAACTTTAATAACTTCAGGATTAGCTTTAAGCACGTTCATGCCGGCAAAGAATTTAACGTCATCCTTAAAGCACCCGTCAGGTTTGACCGGGTTGTAGATCTCAAGGCCGTATTTTACGGAAACGTTATAATCGTCAAGACCGTGACCGCCTGCAGTATGCACGCATCCGGTACCGGCTTCCAAAGTAACGTGAGCCCCCAAAATCACCGGGACGTCAAAATCCAAGAAGGGATGCTTAAAGCGCTGCAGTTCCAAGGCCTTGCCCGAAACACTCTGTCCTATGAAACTCCACTGCTCGATGCCGGCAGTCTTCATTACCTGCTCGGCAAGTTCGGTGGCAACGATCAGGCACTCATCTCCTTTTTCACTCTTTACCTGAACCAAAGAGTACTTCAGAGCTTCGTTTACGCAAATGGCGCGGTTGGCAGGAAGGGTCCAGGGAGTGGTGGTCCATATAAGGCAGGAAACCGGGCCTTTTCCCTGAGCATTGAAAATATCCGCAATCTTCTGCTCATCTACGGCGGCAAAACGCACGTAAATTGAGTCGGAAGTGACATCCTTGTATTCTACTTCCGCCTCGGCAAGTGCCGACTGACAGTCCATGCACCAATATACCGGTTTTAGCCCGCGCACGAAATGTCCGTTGGCAATTACCGATCCCAATTCGCGTATGGTGGCAGCTTCAGTCTTGTAATCCATGGTGATGTAAGGATGATCCCAATCCCCCAAAACGCCGAGGCGCTTGAAGCTTTCGCGCTGGGTATTTACCTGAGACCAGGCATATTTACGGCACTCCTCACGGAATTGGGCCGCGCTTACCTTGACACCGGGCTTGCCCACCATGCTTTCAACTTTTACTTCGATGGGAAGACCGTGACAATCCCAACCGGGAATATACGGAGAGTCGAAACCTGACAAGGTCTTGGATTTGATGATGATATCCTTTAAAACCTTGTTGATTGAATGTCCGATATGGATGTTGCCGTTGGCATAGGGAGGACCGTCATGCAGGATAAAGGTATTGCAACCTGCACGGGCGGTACGGATCTTTTGGTAGAGATCGCGTTTTTCCCAATCTGCCAACATCTGAGGCTCACGCTTGGCCAAATTGCCGCGCATGGGGAAAGTGGTATTAGGAAGATTCAGAGTCTGTTTATAATCTGCCATGTTCTGACCTGTAATTTATGACCTTTGTTTATACGTAAAAACCTTGCGATAAAAATCGCGAATTCTCAAACATCCAACGCTTGTTGTGCTGCTTGTTTATCGATGAATAATCTTGACTTGAGTTCATCAAGATTTTGAAATTTCTGTTCATCCCGGATCTTTTTTACAAAGGTGATTTTTACCAAAGTACCGTAAAGATCACCTGTAAAGTCAAAAAGATAAGCCTCAAGTAAATATCGCTTGCGCGCTTCTGTTACGGA
>CALBLB010000097.1 GCA_937896115.1 uncultured Succinatimonas sp. | reverse complement strand
GCCGATGCCTTGGTAGGTTGGATCGCAGGCGGCGTTTCCATCGTGGCCATCTCCGCATGCGCTTTCTTTGCGGCTATTTCCGGTTCATCCATGGCTACCACCGCCTCAATCGGCGGCGTCATGTACCCTGAAATGGTAAAACGCGGATATCCGAAAGATTATTCTGCGGCCGTTCAGGCCATAGGCGGTACCTTAGGTGTGGTGATCCCGCCTTCAGTGGTATTCGTGATTTACGGAACCGTAACCGGAGTTTCCATATCCCAGCTTTTGATGTCAGGCATCATCCCGGGAATTTTCTGCTGGTTGGCACTGTGTGTTTATTGCTATTTCGTAGCTAAAAAACGTAAGTTCCCGCGCGGCAGTGCTTTTTCCAGGATGAATGTATGGTCGGCCTTCAAACGAGCCTTCTGGGCTTTGATGATGCCGGTTATAATCTTAGGCGGCATTTATGCATCCATTTTCACTCCTACGGAAGCTGCTGTAGTGTCCGTATTTTACGGCGTGATCGTCTGCTGCTTCATTTATCGCGAAGTCAATGCCGTTTCCTTGTGGAAAATTTGTGAAAACACCGCCATCACCACGGCAAACCTCATGGGGCTCGTGGCCTCGGCTTCCGTATTTGCATATCTTGCAACTATGTACAACATTCCTACCCGCGTTACCGAGTTCTTCATGAGCTTCTGCAATACCTGGGTAGTGTTCATGCTGATCATCAACGTACTGATGATCTTTGCCGGCATGTTCCTTGACAACGGATCCATCATCCTGATCTTAGGACCTATACTTGCGCCTTTGGCAGTCAGTTACGGCATCGATCCGGTACAGTTCGGACTGGTCGTGGTATTTATTCTTTCCATGGGACAATGTACACCGCCTTTTGGTACCTGCATGTTCGTAGCCTGCGGGATCGCCAACCGTCCTGTTATAGGTGTGGCCAAGACCCTGATAAGCTTCATCGCCGTGGAAATTTTCTGCGGCCTGCTGTTTAGCTTCGTTCCTTGGTTCTCACTGGCAATACCGCAACTTTTAAGCCGTTGATAAAAAATTCAAATTTGACAAGGGGCACTTGCCCCTTATTCGGAGCACATCATGAAAATTACCGCAATCAAAACCTACAGAGTTTTACCTCGTTGGATGTTTGTAAAAATCGAAACTGACGAAGGCTTAGAAGGATGGGGTGAGCCCGTTGTAGAGGGACACGCCAAAACCGTGGAAGCTGCTGTTAAAGAAATAGGCGACTATATCTTAGGAGTAGATCCCTCCAACATTAACGATATCTGGCAAATGCTTTACCGCACCCGCTTCTATCGCGGAGGCCCGGTGATGATGTCGGCCATTGCCGGCGTCGATCAGGCTTTGTGGGATATCAAAGGTAAAAAACTCGGCGTAAACGTTACCGAACTTTTAGGAGGAAAAGTTCGTAACAAGATCAAAGCCTACAGCTGGGTAGGAGGAGATCGTCCCGCAGACGTCATCGCCGGTATTGAGAAACTTCGCAAAATAGGTTTTGACACCTTTAAATTAAACGGATGTGAAGATTTAGGCTTCATCGATACTCACAAAAAAGTACAACACTCAATTTCCATTGCCAAAGATATTCGCGCTCATTTTGGTGACGAAATCGAATTCGGTCTGGATTTCCACGGCCGCGTAACCGCTCCTATGGCAAAGATCATGATGAAAGAGCTTGAGCCTTATCATCCTTTCTTTATCGAAGAGCCGGTGTTGGCTGAAAACTGCGAGTATTATCGCGATTTGGCTGCAAACTCCGATCTCATCATCGCCGCTGGTGAACGCATGTACACCCGTTATGATTTCAAACGCGTACTGGAAGCCCGCGGTGTTTCAATTTTACAGCCTGATCTTTCACACGCAGGCGGCATAACCGAAGTCATGAAGATTGCCGCCATGGCAGAGGCCTACGACGTAGCCTTAGCACCTCACTGCCCGTTGGGACCTGTAGCTTTGGCATCCTGCCTGGCCGTCGATATGGTAAGTTACAACGCCGCCTTGCAAGAGCAGAGTATGGGTATTCACTACAACCAGGGAGCCGAATTGTTGACTTATGTGAATAACCCTGAAGATTTCGACATGTCAGACGGCTTCTTGCATGCCCTGACGAAACCAGGCCTCGGCGTTGAAATCAACGAGCAGGCCATTATCAAAGCCTCGCAGGATCACGACGTAAGCTGGCACAACCCAGTATGGCGTCACCCTGACGGCTCTGTCTCAGAGTGGTGATCCATTTTCAAATTCACATTTTGCTAAATCTTTTGCCCGGAGAGATCCGGGCATTTTTTTCTGCAAATTCATGATATTAGAAAACTAACCAGGATAAAATGCTTATCATTCGCCAAAAAAAATAAACTTTTTTAAAATGGCTTCATGACAAACCGCTAATTAATGCGGTTTTCCTTTTTCTTTTCCCCATTTAAACAGGGTTTTGATGTATAATGCAGGCGTTTTTCAACCGGTCACGTACCGCAAGGATCTTAAAAATATTTTTTTATGGCAAAAGAAGAAAGCATAGAAATGCAGGGCACCGTACTTGAGCTCCTGCCCAATACTACATTCAGAGTGCAACTTGAAAACGGCCACATCGTGATGGCTCACATTTCAGGAAAAATGCGTAAGAATTACATCAGAATTCTCACCGGTGACAAGGTTACCGTGCAGATCACTCCCTATGATCTGACTAAAGGACGCATTACTTTCCGTTCCCGCTGATTTCAAGCAAGGAATACGCAAACCCGCGACAAAGTGCGCGGGTTTGTTGTTTCTTTCCTTTATAAAAAATAGCTTTGATGCTTGACTGCAATTATTTTTTTGTTAAACTGAGCATGTTCAGTTAGTCATAGCTAACCAAATCTTGGCAACAGATTTCTCCTTTTTCTCTGTTGTCATGCTTCTTGAAATGCAGTTGCGGAGAGGACCTGCCAACTTGGATCCTCTCCGTTTTTTTAAATACACGAACTACAAGTTAGAAATAAGTTCCTTGCCGAACTGAGCGGTGGTAAGTTCGGTAGCACCTTCCATGGCCTGAGCAAAATCTGCAGTCACTCTCTTTGATTCAATGGTTTTTTCCATAGCTTTTACGATGAGATCGGCAGCTTCATTCCAACCTAAGTGACGAAGCATAAGCTCTGCAGATAATATTATGGAACCAGGATTAGCTTTGCCACTACCGGCGATCGTAGGAGCCGTTCCGTGAGTAGCCTCAAAAATTGCGCACTCAGAGCCGATATTGGCGCCCGGGGCAATACCTATTCCGCCTACCTGCGCTGCCAAAGCATCGGATATGTAATCGCCGTTTAAATTCATGGCCGCCACTACATCATAGTCGGCAGGATGTAACAGAATATTCTGCAAGAATGCGTCGGCAATGCAGTCCTTAACTACTATCTCACGTCCGGTGTTGGGGTTTTTAAAACTTACCCTGCCCTTTGCATCTGTGGTGGCGCCGAATTCAGAAGCTGCAAGCTCATAGCCCCATTTTTTGAATGCACCTTCGGTAAACTTCATGATATTTCCTTTGTGCACAATGGTGAGCGATTTTCTGTCATGATCGACAGCGTAATTTAAAGCCGCACGTATCAGTCTTTGGGTACCCTCTTTACTCATGGGTTTAACCCCGATCCCGCAATGTTTGTCAAAGCGGATCTTGGTGACTTTCATTTCCTTTTCTAAAAATGAAATCAACTTCTGAGCTTCTGCAGAATCTGCTTCCCACTCCACACCCGCATAAATATCCTCGGCATTTTCACGAAAAATTACCGTATCGGTAAGCTCAGGATGTTTTACAGGTGACGGTACTCCCTTAAAGTAACGTACCGGGCGCAGGCAGATATAAAGATCAAGAGTCTGTCTTAACGCCACATTCAAAGAGCGTATGCCCCCACCTACGGGAGTAGTCAACGGTCCTTTAATGGCCACGTGATATTTTTTAATAAAGTCAAAAGTTTCTTCAGGAAGCCAGCAACCGTCTCCGTAAACTTCAGTACTGCGTCCGCCGGCAAAAATTTCCATCCATGCAAACTTTCTTTTGCCGTTATAAGCCTTAGCTATAGCAGCATCCACTACTGCCTGCATAACCGGAGTGATATCAGCGCCAATACCGTCACCGCGGATAAAGGGAATGACCGGTACGTCAGGTACGCTAAGACGTCCTTTTTCATCTACGCTGATGGCACTTCCTTCCTTTGGCACGATCACCTTGCTCTGAAACATGATGCGGACTCCTCTGTCCTGAAAATAAACATGAACCTATTCTAGATCAGAGTTGCCTGGCTCTGAAAATTTTGCATCATCACTAATTTTTGCGTAAATAGCGATCACTTTTTGCCAGTGCTTTTTTATCATGTCTTGGTAGGAGTATGAGACAGATGACGGGAATAATAAAATGCCGCACACATGATATTTTTTAGAAACACTCTTCGCATCTACGGCAAGTTGGTATTATGCAACACCATGTTTTGACAAATAAAAGTCAAAAGAGTCGCCGGATGAATCATAAATTGCTGGTAATTCAAAAGCAAAAATTCCGCTCTGGTGACGGATCCGTCTTTTGATCATCTTACCTGACTTCGATATAGCGTAAAATTAAGCTCAATACCGATCATTACTGCCGTCGGGATTTTTTGATGAAGCCATAAGGATTTTTAAGACTTTTTTTCTTTGTTTTTCTTGTCTTTATACAAGCCTTGAGTTTTATCGTTTGAACGGATCATATACCAAGATATACCAATCATTAAGCCCGACGCTATTAAAATAGATGCGGCTGTATCACCTCGACCATCAAAAAACATACCGATTACGCCGACTATTGCATAAATTGCAAACCCTAAAAGAAATAATACAGATATCACGATAAAAATCACATAACCTTTATCGCAAATGTCTTGCAAGGTGCACCAAAACCATGCTTTGCGCATAGTTTCTCTGTCTAACTTGTGGCTTTTATAATGTTCGGGATCGGTCATTTTAAAGCCCCTCTCTTTTTATCAAATGGACAGGATGGATCACTATAATTTTATGACTGACAAGCCTGCTAAATTGTGATAGCAATCGCTTGTCGCCCCGCTACTACAAAATTTTTCCTAAAAAACTTTACAAAATGAAAGATTACACATATAATGCGCCCTGTCTTAATGCAGTGCGCCCTTAGCTCAGTTGGTTAGAGCATTACCTTCACACGGTAGGGGTCGATAGTTCGAGTCTATTAGGGCGCACCATTCCTCTTTTAATTTCACTGCCGGCAAGCCCGAGCACTCCCTTTGAATCATGC
>CALBLB010000096.1 GCA_937896115.1 uncultured Succinatimonas sp. | reverse complement strand
TACCTTCAGTTACAGAGCTTTCCTGTTGCTTGCTCTCGTTTTTATTTTGTTCCAAAGCCTTATTTGACTGCGGAACTTTTGAGGCGACAGCAGGTTTTGAAGGCCTTGAGACCGCATTTTCCACCGGAGCATTTTCAGAATTGCCGTTAATCTCATGTTCAATATTGGATAAAGCATTGCATCCCCACAAACATGAGCAAGCCCCGAAAATGAGCACGGTGACAGTCAAAGACCGCATAAAGAGCTTCTTTTTTTGAGTATTTTTACTCATTTTTTAACCGGAAATCCTCCCATACCTAAGTTTCCGCCTGCAAGGAAATGCATATGAATATGCGGAACTTCCTGACAACCGTCCGGACCTACGTTAACGATGAGGCGATATCCTGAACGGGATACTCCTAACTCTTCAGCAATTTTTCTTGCTACCGTAAACAAATGTCCTAAAAGAGCCTCATCGCAAGGTTCGACGTCGGATACTGTAGGAATGGGTTTGTTGGGAACGATAAGAATGTGATGCTGAGCTTTGGGAGCGATGTCCTTGAATGCGGTAACCAGATCATCTGAATAAACTTTGCTTGAAGGGATTTCACCTTTGATGATTTTGGTAAACAGTGTTTCTTCTGCCATGATCACTTCTCCTAAAAATTTGTAATTGAAGTCACAATTTTTGTAACAACAGTTTAGAATTATGTAGCGATTATAACACCGACTTGAACACAGACTGTCTTTGAACATAGGCTTCGATTTAACCAAGCATGAACATTACCGCCTCTTATGAACTTACCGTGGTGATCCCGATTTTTTCACAGGAAGAAAGTTTGCCGGAGTTATTCTCAGCCTTGGAAAAGTACAAACATAAAAGCACGCACAGAGTTTGCGTGCTCTTTGTAGATGACGCTTCTACGGACAAGTCGTTGACGCTGATCCGTGATCACTGTGCAAAAGTACAGGATTCTTTTTATATCTCTCTTCTGTGTCGCAACGGCATCTCAGGAGCTTTAAAAGCAGGGCTTTTACATACATTCTCCGATAACGTGGGATATCTCGATCCTGAAATCAAGCTTGATCCTCTCGTTTTTGAAAAACTGTTTAACAAGCTTCCTGATGCAGGAATGGTTTGCGGAGAACGTGATTTTTCAAAAAATCGCTAACTAAGACATTATCTTGCAAAAAGCGCCAGTTTCATTCGTCGCAGCATTACCCACGACGGCTTAAAAGATGCGCTTTCTCCTGTCAAGCTGGCCAAAACCGAGCTGTTGAAGCAATTACCGTGGTTTTCAGGTATGCATTACCTGATGCCGGCTCTTATGATCTTAAGCGGCCACAGGGTTAATTCAGTGACCGTTCAGACTTATGGCCGCAGAACGCATATGCGCCGCCATGCTTCTGTGTGCGAACTCTTAGCCTTGGTATGCGATCTGCTGGTTTTTTTATGGATGCGGTGCCGATATCTCGATCCGGCAGTGGGAGAAGGAAATCTTAAACAGAAATAACATGCTATCAAACAAATTACTGCTGATCCTTTGCTTTATTCTCTGTTCTCTTCCAGCGGTACTGATGAGGGATTTAAGTACCGTAAACGAATTAAATTATGTTGCCATTGCCCAGACAGCATTAAAACACGGCAATTTGTTTGTAATGGGAGGTCCGGAATTTGCTTTTCCCTATCTGCCGCCTCTGTATCTGTGGTTGTGCATGCTGGCGTA
>CALBLB010000095.1 GCA_937896115.1 uncultured Succinatimonas sp. | reverse complement strand
TCATCCAATGAGCAAATATAATCATTTTGGTGATGATATAATACAAACACTGATTAATTTTTGAACAAGAGCAAAAATCAAGCCTTTTACTGAATTTGTTTCCAATCAACAGGAAAACGCTTAACCATGATCAATGAAAGACTTCAGAAGATCCTTAATTTTTTAAAGGATCACAACATGGCCACCGTCGAAGATCTGATCAGCGTGACCGGAGTCTCCGCTGCCACCATACGTCGGGATCTGCTAAAACTTGATGCTGACGGCCTGGTTTACCGAGTGCACGGAAGCGTATGTGCCCGCGATTTGAAAGATCGCCAGCCCACAACTTCTGAAAAAACCACCTTAAGACATGAACAGAAAATGCGTATTGCCAAAGCTGCGGCAGCGCTTATTCACCCTGGCGACTCGGTTTTGCTGGATGCCGGCACCACTACTATAGAAATTGCCCGATTGGTTCAGGAAATGCCGCTTAAGATCATCACCACCGATCTGAACATAGGTTTGTTACTGGCTCCTCATCGACAAATCGATCTCTCGGTTACCGGAGGAACGGTAGACTGGAGTTCCCAATCCTGCATAGGAGATCTCGCGCGCAGCGTGTTGTCAAAGATCCATCCTATGATCACTTTCATAAGTTGTAACGCTTGGGATTTTAAACTTGGGATCACTGCTCCTACTATAGAAAAAGCCAACTTAAAATCAGATCTTTTGCACGCCAACTCCAAAAAAGTATTGGTTGCGGACAGCTCCAAATACGGCAAAAGCCAGCTTTTTGAGGTAGGAGCCTTGTCTGATGCCGATCTCATCATTACCGACAACGAACTTGACGAAAAAGAGCTTGGCAAAATCAAAAATGCCGGAATAGAACTTATGACGGTTTGACAAAAAAAACCGGTATCTTTTGAAGGGATACCGGTACAAGACAAGAAGATGAAGATTAACTGACTTTTGCTGAAGTAGGATTATAAAGACCTTCTGCTTCCTTCTTAGCTCCGCATAAGGACTCCACCGAGAAGGTCTGATATTCGATGCATTGACGGTTGCGGCAGGCATAAGCAAGATGCAACATGCCATCACTGCTTTGCATCAAATAAGGATATTCGTACTGACGATTGTTTGTACGGTTTAACTCCCCGGTATACCCCTCTCCCATTTCAAGATTGCGCATAAGCGGGAAAGTCTTTCCGCCGTCTTCAGAAACGGCCACGGCCACCGGACAACGAAGTCCCGGCCAGGCAGCCTTTCCTTTTACCACATGACTTGTACAAGTAGGATTGCAGGCTATTGCTATCCTGCCGTCTGCAAGCTTGATGGCACTAATCGACGAATTATTATTGGGAAGAGATGTAGGCAGCGGAACGGACCAGGTATCCCCATTGTCAAATGACTCCGAACGATAGATAAAATCCGCCTCACGGGAGCGCATGAAAGCTGCCAGATGTCCGTCTTCAAGTTCAACTACATTGGCATGCACCCGCCCGGCACTTTGAGGCATGGCAACTTCTTTCCAGCTTTGCCCCTGATCATCGGAAATTTTAAATACCGTGGGATCTCCGCTTAAACCGTCGGCACTGTCACTGCACAACCAGTTGCCGAAGATGTAACGTCCGGAACTCAAAACCACGATGCTTTGACGGGCGAATGTTCCTTCTTTTGGAAATACGGTAACGTATTCACTCCATGTTTT
>CALBLB010000094.1 GCA_937896115.1 uncultured Succinatimonas sp. | reverse complement strand
TTTCTTTGAGGATCTACAGGGTATTCTTTTATTTCTAACAGATCCGGCATATATAAGCCCTTCTTCAGGTGATGGGGAGCTTTTTTCTTCTTTTTTAACGGATCACATGGCTATTGTCAAATCTATTCTTGACTTTTTAAGGTATATGCTTGTTAACACATATGTTTGAACAGATCTTTTGGTTTTTTCTATATGTTCTTTCGAATTTCGAATATTAATACAATGTCAAGATTTGAGAGCCTTACCTTATATCAGTCATTTTCATCAAGATGTTTCTGACCAAAAGGTGAATTGAAGATTTTTGTCCTGATTGTTATCAGATCTTTCCCTGAGTCGAGTGCATAGCCGGTGCGACCTTTGCGTTTGGCCTTATAAAGCAATTTATCGGTTTTGCTCATCATTTCATTAGGAGTAAGCCATTTTTGAAACAGGCAGGCTCCGATGCTGCAACTAACCTTTGAGGAGAGATCCCCCGGCATCTGCTGACTATGCAAGCGTGAAAAATATTCATTCAGCAGCGCTTGCACCGAACCTGATGACATGGGATCTTTTATTAAAATGGCGAACTCATCACCGCCTATCCTTCCTATCATAGCTTGAGAGCCGAAAACGTCGGTAAGCAGTGAGGCAATGTGGCGTAATACCGAGTCACCGGTGAGATGCCCGTATGCATCGTTTATTTGTTTGAAATAGTCAACGTCTAAGATCAAAAACCAGATTTTGCCGGATATATCACCGTATTTGCGCTTATATTTCAAGCAGTTTTCAAAGAAGATCCTGCGTCCCAACACATTGGTTAAGGCATCAAGCTCTCCTAGGTAACCGTGATAAGCCATATAGCGATATCCTGCAAGTATGGCAAGTACCAGCAACAGGCTTAAAGACAACGCGGCAACGGTAAATTGCAATTGCTGTTGCAAGAGATCGTGATTTAGCGTAGATGAAATAAAAATGTTATATTTTTCAAGCATGTAAGCCATGCGCTGTGAAAAATAAACACCTACGCAAGTCATGATCACAATGACGCCTGTGATGAGACTTAATAAAAGTAACGTCAAACTGCGATTACCATGGTAATTGTTTACGGCATTTCTGAATTCATGCATTAAAC
>CALBLB010000093.1 GCA_937896115.1 uncultured Succinatimonas sp. | reverse complement strand
CAAGATCATCCCCGCCGTCTATTAGTTATTAACAACCGCCGTATGCGGATCCGCACGTACGGTGGTGTGAGAGGGGCGAGCTCTCAGCTCCCCCTACTCGATAGCTTTTAAGTGGCTCTTATAAGCGGTGACGGTATTTTCCATCAACGTAGCTACGGTCATGGGACCTACGCCGCCTGGTACCGGAGTAATGAAGGCAGCATGTTTTGACGCTTCGTTAAAATCTACGTCTCCGCAGAGCTTTCCGTCAGGCAGACGGTTGATCCCCACATCGATGACGGTAGCGCCGTCTTTAATAAGCGAGCCGTCGAGGAATTTGGGTTTGCCTACGGCAACGACTACGATGTCGGCTGCCTTAAGCAAAGCTTGTTGATCTGCAGGCTTGCTGAAGCGGTGGGTAACGCTTACGGTGCAGCCAGCAAGCAGCAGTTCAAGAGCCATGGGGCGTCCTACTATATTGGAAGCGCCTACGACCACGGCATTTTTACCTTTGAGATCATTTCCCAAAGTGCGATGCAACAAAGTCATCACTCCGTGCGGAGTACAGGCGCAGATATAGGGTATGCGCTGTACCAGACGCCCGACGTTATAAGGATGAAAGCCGTCTACGTCTTTTGACGGCGAGATCTCCTCGACCACCAAAGATTCGTCAAGTCCCTGCGGCAAAGGAAACTGTACCAGGATCCCGTCTACGGCGTCGTCTGCATTGAGTTTGGCAATAAGCTTTGAAAGTTCTTCTTGAGTGGTGGCGGCAGGCAGGTTGTAGGAGAAGGCTTTGATGCCGACATCTTCACAGGCGCGGTGTTTGTTGCGTACATAGACTTGGGAAGCCGGATCCTCGCCTACCAAAATTACCGCAAGCCCGGGAGCGCGTTTACCTTGTGAGGTAAAAGTTTCTACTTCCTTTCTTAAAGAGGCTCGCAATTCTTTTGCTATGCCTTTGCCGTCGATGATTTGTGCTGTCATAAGAAAATCCTCAAGTGAATGCGTTTAGCCGGTGATCCCTTCAACAAGCATGCGGGCGCTGACTATGAACAGCGCCACGGCGAAGATGCGTTTTAAGGTAACGGGTGAAATGTTTTTGCCAAAACGTACGCCAAGCGGTGCCGAAAGAATTGATACAGGCACTACGCATACGGCGGTAAGTACGTTTACCAGTCCCAAAGTTCCGATGGGGGCAGCCTCAGGTGTAGCCGAAAGATTCATCAGGATCATGAGCAATGCACCGGGAACACATACGAAAAGCGATACTGCTGAAGATGTTCCTATGCAGGTATGAGGTTTTACGTTGCAGGCATTTAAGACCGGTACGGTAAGAGTTCCTCCGCCTATGCCCAGCATGGATGAGAAACAGGCTATGCAAAAGGCGATGATGTTTTGTCCGCTGCGCCCGGGAAGATCATTGAAAGCAGGTTTGGCCTTGGCGCGAAAGAGCATGTTAAGACTGTTTACGATCATTACCGAGCCAAAGAGAATTGCAAGCCAGGCACCGCCGTAGAATTTGGCTACCACCGTTCCCACGGCTACGCCAGCCAGCATGGCTACGGCCCATTGTTTTATGATGGCCGTATTCATATTACCGCGCTTGTATTGGGATCTTGCCGCCGAGATCGAGGTCGGGATCATGCATAAAAGCGAAGTGCCTGTGGCAACCACCATGGCTGTATCTGCAGGAACCTGGAAGAAATAGTAGAAGATGAAGTAAAAGCAGGGAACGAAGACTACGCCGCCGCCTATGCCCAAAAGTCCTGCAAAAAAGCCGGCAAACAGTCCGCAGGCAAGCAAAATGCCGACGGATTCAAGCAATTCGTTCAAAGTCAGTCCAAAAAGCACGGTTTTACTCCCATTGCAAAATTTAACGGCTGTATTCTAACAAAAAGCTTACAAATCGATTAAAAGGCGGAAAAATCCTCAACACCTGATTTGTGCTTTAAACGGCACCGACAATGATCCGGCACCGTCTTAAGCAGCGGCTGTGTTAAAATAGCGACCGCCGGGATCTAAGCCGGCAATCTCCGCGCATCAGTCTTTAATCAGGCGTCAGGCCGCGGAGTTTTTCCGTTCAATTATCGTATGCGGGAACGTTCACATTATGCAAATCATGCGCGGCTCACGTGCCTTATCCGATTTCAGACTTGACAAACTCAAGCAGGAATTTATCAAGGTTGGCCTCAAAGTTTCATCGATTACCACTCATTACGTCCATTTTTGTGATCTTTCAGATGAGCTTACTTCACAAGAGCATGAAGTATTGGCCAAAATCCTTACTTACGGTCCAAAAGACGTCAAAACTGACGACAGCGGAGAGCTGTTTTTGGTGATCCCGCGCATTGGTACCATTTCTCCTTGGTCATCAAAGGCAACCGATATTGCCCATAACTGCGGTTTGACCAAAATCCGTCGCTTAGAGCGCGGTATTGCCTATTACATCAAAGCAGCAGGCGATGCTTTCTCAGATGCAGAGCGTAAAAACATCATAGCTTTGATCCACGACCGCATGATGGAAAACGTGCTTTCATCACTTGACGATGCGGTTGCAGTGTTCGAGCGTCAGACTCCCGCACCTTTTAAGACTGTTCCTTTAACCACCGAAGGCATGGAGGCCATACGCCGTGCCAATGTAGAGCTCGGACTTGCCCTTTCAGAGCCTGAAATGAGCTATCTTATGGACAGCTTTAAGGACTTGGGACGTGATCCTACCGATGTCGAACTTTATATGTTCGGACAGATGAATTCCGAGCATTGCCGGCACAAGGTTTTTAATGCCGACTGGACCATCGACGGAGTACATCAGGAAAAATCGCTCTTTAAGATGGTACGCAACTCCAATGAGCAGCATCCTGATTACGTATTGTCTGCATACAAGGACAATGCAGCCGTAATGGAAGGCTCCAAAGCTGGGCGTTTCTTCCCCAATCCCGATCATGTCTACACTTATCATGAAGAGGATATGCCCATCCTCATGAAGGTTGAGACTCACAACCATCCCACCGCAATTTCACCTTTCCCGGGCGCGGCCACGGGATCAGGCGGCGAGATCCGCGATGAAGGCGCAACCGGCATTGGCTCAAAGCCCAAAGCCGGTGTTTGCGGCTTTACCGTGTCGAATTTACGCATCCCGGGCTTTGAGCAGCCTTGGGAGCATGATTTTGGCAAACCCGATCGTCTGGCTTCTGCCTTGCAGATCATGATAGAAGGTCCGCTGGGCGCAGCCTCGTTTAACAACGAATTCGGCCGTCCCAATCTTTGCGGTTATTTCAGAACCTATGAAGAGGAAGTGGACAGCTTCAACGGTCGCGAAGTGCGCGGTTACCACAAGCCCATCATGCTTGCAGGAGGCTGGGGAAACATACGTCGTGAACATATTCATAAAGATCACATCGATCCGGGTGCCAAACTCATCGTTTTAGGCGGACCTGCCATGAACATAGGTTTGGGCGGCGGTGCGGCTTCTTCAATGAATTCCGGTGCTTCTTCAGAAAGCCTCGATTTTGCTTCGGTGCAGCGCGGTAACCCCGAGATGCAACGTCGTTGTCAGGAAGTCATAGACTGCTGCTGGGAACTTGGTGAGGATAACCCCATCATGTTCATCCACGACGTCGGAGCTGGCGGACTTTCAAATGCCATGCCTGAGCTCGTGGCAGACGGCGGAGTAGGCGGTAAATTCGAACTGCGCCGCATCCCCAATGATGAACCCGGCATGTCTCCTTTGCAGATTTGGTGCAATGAATCTCAAGAGCGCTACGTGCTTGCCGTAATGCCTGACAAACTTGAGATTTTTGAAAACTTCTGCCGTCGCGAACGTGCTCAGTACGCCATCATCGGTACTGCCACCGCCGAACGCCGCGTGGTGTTGCACGATGAATATTTTGACAATACCCCCATCGATTTGCCTTTGGACATTCTGCTGGGCAAACCTCCGCGTGTTATCAAAAATGTCAAGAGCGCTCATCATCATTCCAAGTCTTTCGATACTTCGGGAATAGATGTCAACGAAGCATGCGAGCGCGTATTGCGTCTGCCCTGCGTGGCCGAGAAGACTTTCCTCATAACCATAGGTGATCGTTCGGTTACCGGTTTGGTAGCCCGTGATCAGATGGTAGGACCCTGGCAGGTACCGGTTGCGGACGTGGGAGTGACCGCCGCTTCATACGACAGTTACAACGGTGAAGCAGGTGCCATAGGCGAACGTCCTCAGGTAGCGTTGCTTGATCATGCCGCATCGGTACGTCTTGCCATAGCCGAGGCCGTCACTAATATTGCCGCAGCCGACATAGGCGAAATCAACCGCATCAAACTTTCTGCAAACTGGATGTCTCCTAACGGTCATCCGGGTGATGATGCCGGACTTTATCAGGCGGTAAAGACTTTGGGTGAGGAACTGTGCCCGGCTTTGGGAATTTCAACTCCCGTGGGTAAAGATTCCATGTCCATGCGTACTACCTGGCAGGAAAACGGTAAAGAAAAATCGGTTACCTCTCCGGTGTCTTTGGTGATCTCCGCATTTGCCCGCGTCAAGGATATAAGAAAGACTCTTACTCCGCAATTGCGTACCGATAAGGGCGAAACCCGTCTTATCTATGTAGACTTGGGGGATCGTCGCAACCGTTTAGGCGGTTCTGCACTTACTCAGGTTTACAGACAGCTTGGCGACAAATGTGCCGATCTCGATCAGCCCGCACGTCTTAAGGGACTTTTTGATTCGGTACAGTTCTTAAATGAACATGACAAGCTTTTGGCTTATCACGATATCTCAGACGGCGGTTTGTTCGTCACTTTGTGCGAAATGAGTTTTGCCGGTCATTGCGGTGTTACTGCCGACATCAGTCAGTTGGGACAGGATGATCTGGCCGTACTCTTTAATGAAGAGCCCGGTGCCGTAATGCAGGTTAGAGCAGAGGATGCCGAAACCGTACTGAACATCCTTTCAGGTCACGGTCTTGCCAACTGCTCCTTTGATATCGGCAGCTTAAACGGCGATGATCGCATTGTGTTCGTACGTGACGGTGAAGATGTTATCAACCGCGCCCGTACTTACTTCAGAACCATCTGGGGTGAGACCACCTATCGCATGCAGGCATTGCGTGACAATCCTCAGTGCGCCAAAGAAGAATTTGAAGGCAAGCAGGATGAACAGGATAAAGGACTGTTTGCGGATTTGTCCTTCAACGTCAATGAAGACGTGGCAGCTCCGTTCATTTGCACCGGTATCAAACCCAAGGTGGCGATCCTGCGTGAAGAAGGCGTCAATTCACAAGGCGAGATGGCGGCAGCTTTTGACCGAGCCGGCTTTACCTGTGTGGACGTACATATGAGCGACGTACTCACGGGACGCTTCAAATTTGACGATGTCAAAGGCTTTGCAGCCTGCGGCGGGTTCTCTTACGGTGACGTGTTGGGCGCCGGTGAAGGCTGGGCAAAATCCGTGCTCTTCTCAGGGCGCGGCGCTGAGGAATTTTCAAAATTCTTCAATCGCAAAGATACCTTTGCCCTAGGCGTGTGCAACGGATGTCAGATGCTTTCGTCTCTTAAGGACTTGATCCCCGGAGCTGAGAACTGGCCGCGTTTTGTGACTAATCTTTCCGAGCGTTTTGAAGCCCGTTTCGTTGAAGTTGAGATCCAGCACAGTCCTTCGGTGTTGTTTGCCGGAATGCAGGGTTCAAGAATGCCTATCGTCGTCTCTCACGGTGAAGGCAGAGCCGAATTTGCAGATGACAAACAGCTTAAGGCATTGAATGCTCAGGGACTTGCTGCGGTGCGTTACATTGATCATAACGGTAAGGTTGCCACGACCTATCCTTTAAACCCTAACGGCTCTCCTGAGGGTATTACCTCGGTAACCACTCCTGACGGACGTTTCACCGTGCTGATGCCTCATCCTGAGCGTGTCATGCGTACGGTTGCCAATTCATGGCATCCTGACGAGTGGGGTGAGGACAGCCCGTGGATGCGAGTGTTCCGCAATGCCCGCGTATTCGTAGGTTAACTCTGTTCCTCCTCCTTAAATACGGGGAGGAGGGATCGTTGTTTATCTGTCAGGCTCCCTTAAAGGGAGCTTTCTTTTTTACGCGTACTGCCGTTACAATTAAATTTAAAGTTATAAGGGAGCACATCATGGATCTGCGGGTATTGAAATACTTTCTTAAAGTTGCTCAGGAAGAGAGCATCTCGGCGGCAGCCCTTAAACTCGGGGTGACTCAGCCTACGCTTTCACGTCAGTTACATGAGCTTGAAGAAGAATTCAATGCCAAACTTTTTAACCGCGGATGTCGCGGCAGACGCATTACTCTGACGGAAAAAGGTGCGATCCTGCGTCACCGTGCCGAAGAACTGCTGGTGCTCGCCGATAAAACCTGTTGTGAACTTTCCTGTTGCGAAAGTCTTTCCGGGAATGTTTACATAGGCTATACCCATGCATGTCTTAATGAACTTGGCATATTAGGACAGGTCGCTTCAGATTTAAGGAAGGTGCATCCTGAAGTCAATTTCGTTTTAAAAAGCGGCTCATGGTGTGCTTTGTATGATCAGTTAGAACGCGGTACCCTCGACTTGTGCGTGGTGACCGATGATCTTGAATTATGCGGCATGGAGAGTATGAGTCTCTCCGTGACCACGGCGCCGCTTGGTTTTTTGGTTAACAAGACCTCGAAACTTGCCAAAAAAAAGGAATTGATGCCGTCGGATCTCAACAATATCAGCTTATTGTTGCCGGAGGATGATCACGACAGAGAGCTGATCTTTGAATGGTTAAGCGGCGCCTCGGGAAAGATTTCAGAAGGCGGCTCTTATGAACATCTGTTGCAAGCTTTGGCCTTTGTCTCAGGTTGTGACGATAATTGGGCCGTTGCCTGTTTTAAATGCGATGCCATTCCGCCTGCGATGTTTTTTGTGCCGGCAGGCGCTGCGCCTTTGAAAAATCTGTCTGCAGTATTCAGACCAAATTCCGTAATGCCTCCTGCGGCAGAGGCGTTCTTAAAGGGGCTTAGAGCCAGACTGTCAGAAAAGTGACTTAAAAAATATTTAAAAAACAAATAAATATTTTTTAACTAATGGCATGAACTTTGAATTGTCTTCTGAAAACGGTGATGATTTTCAGGAGGTAGTTATGGCAGCAGATGAACTTTTAAGCGAGGTTTTTGATAAGGTTCCTTCGGCCATTATTATTCTCGATGAACGGGGTACGATAACCAAAGCAAATTTGAGTGCCTCGGAGATGTTAGGTGAACCTGCTTTGGAAGGCCGCAAATGGTATGAGGTGATCAATGCCGTGTTTCGTCCGCGTAAAGATGACGGACAGGAGATCTCCACTCGTGACGGTAAAAGGTTGCAGGTGTTAACCAAGCCTTTATCCCATGGTCAGCTCGTGCAAATGAACGATTTGACTGCCACGCGTGAACTTTCCGATAAGCTTTCGCATATGGAAAGACTCTCTTCGTTAGGACGTATGGCGGCATCTTTAGCTCATCAGATCAGAACACCTTTATCGGCAGCCATACTCTACGGTGCAAATCTTGCAAATCCCAGACTAAATCCTCAATCCCGCATGCTTTTTCAAAAAAAACTCATGTCACGCCTTGAGGCTTTGGAAGCTCAGGTATCGGATATTCTCATGTATGCCCGCTCGGATGCCCAAAGCGTCAGTGAACTTGAAGCAGTGGATCTCGTGGAAGAATGCGTGCAAAACGTGCAAAGTATGATAGTCAAAGCAGGAGCGCAGCTGGATACTAATTTGGGTGATCGTCCTATGACAATACTGGGTAACACGGCGGCACTTTCCGGGGCTTTGACAAATCTTGTGGCAAATGCCGTTGAAGCCGGGGCTAAAAAGGTTAAGATAACGTTGCGCCGTGAGGCAGAAGACGTCGTGATAGAAGTGGCCAACAACGGTCCTGCTATTCCAAATGATCTAAAGCAGAAGATTTTTGAACCTTTCTATACCACCAAAAGCAACGGCACCGGTTTGGGTCTGGCGGTGGTTTGTGCAGTGGCACGCGTGCACCACGGACGTCTTGAATTGCACGAAGATAATGAATATCCGGTGATTTTTTCGTTACGTATTCCCAGATCCGTTAAGGGAGAACAGGCATCGACACAGGCTGCCTGATCTGTGATGTTGAGAGGTTATGAATGAGTCAAAGCCAGATCCTGATCGTTGATGATGACAGCAGCCTGCGTGAGGCCGTGTGTGATACGCTGATGATTGCAGGTTATTCCTGCATCGAGGCAGGATCGGGGGAAGAGGCACTGCAAATCCTCTCAAAACGCAAAGCTGACATGGTGTTGACAGATGTGCAGATGGGAGGAATGGACGGTCATAAGCTTTTAAACAGCATACATGACAAATATCCGAATCTTCCGGTATTGCTGATGACTGCATATGCCAATATCAACGGTGCCGTGGCAGCAATGCGAGACGGCGCTGTTGATTATTTGGCCAAACCTTTTGCGCCTGAAGTTTTGCTTAATCAGGTATCGCGTTATGTCCCCGTATCCAAAACGGTATCAGGAGAGCCGGTGTGGAAAGATCCTTCCACAGGAGAACTTTTGAAACTGGCTGCTAAAGTGGCAGCCACCGATGCCACGGTGATGATCACAGGGCCGTCTGGCTCCGGAAAAGAGATCCTGTCTCGTTATGTCCATGACAAATCTTCGCGTGCAGGCGGTCCTTTTATCGCCATCAACTGTGCAGCCATTCCTGATACCATGCTTGAATCTACCTTGTTCGGATATGAAAAGGGGGCTTTTACTGGAGCGGTTCAGGCTTGCCCGGGAAAATTTGAACAGGCTCAGGGCGGGACTATATTGCTCGATGAGATCACGGAAATGGATCTGGCCTTGCAAGCAAAGCTGCTTCGAGTTCTGCAGGAGCGTGAGGTAGAACGCTTAGGCTCGAGAAAGGCAATTGCGTTAAATGTTCGGGTAATTGCAACGTCAAATCGTGATTTGCGTCAGGCCGTAGCCGAACACGTATTCAGAGAGGATCTTTATTATCGTCTCAATGTATTTCCCTTGCACTGGAAACCTTTGCGTGAACGTCCTTTGGATATAGTTCCTATTGCTCTTTTTTTACTTTCAAAACACGCAAAGGAAAACGGGTGTGCCATTCCCAAGCTGACCAAAGCTGCCGAGCAGAAGCTTGTTGCATATTCTTTCCCTGGAAATGTGCGCGAACTTGACAACATTATGCAACGTGCGCTTATTCTTGCCGACGGTGCAAAAATAGACGCCTCACAACTGATCTTTGATGAACAGGGACTTGATAATGCTTTAAGTTGCAGCGGTAATGAAGAGTTTGTTGAGCCTGTTTTGGAAGAAAAACAGGAAACGGTTGCGGAAACGGCAGTGCGGGAGCAAAAAATTCCGGCAAATCTCGGCGGCGAATTGAAGCAACAGGAATATCAGATTATTTTAGATGCACTCATCGAATGTCGTGGCAATCGTCAGCAGGTAGCGGATAAATTGGGGATAAGTCCGCGTACTTTGCGTTATAAAATTGCCAAAATGCGCGACGAAGGCATGATCATTCCGGGCTGATTTTATGAAATTCATCGTTTTTTTGCTGTGTTCGGTGTTGTTGTGCTCAGGTTGTGCTAAAGAAGAAGCTCCTCAAGAGCCGTCGGAAAGGGAAAAACAGTTGGTCTTAAGCTATGCGCTTGAAGATGTGACTTATCGTCCTTTTGTCGAAGCCATGAAAGTTATGTCCAGAGAATTGGAAAACTATTCAAATGGCAAGATTGTTATGACGGAAAAGCGTCAGCAACAGTTTGCTGTAAATTCAGATCTGATGCTGGAAACGGTTATGAACACTCTGGACATGTGTCTTGTTCCCATCAACCGTTTGGGAAGTATGACTAAAGGTCCGCTTTTGGTAGCCGTTCCCTACCTTATGCGTCCTGCAGTCATGGAAAGTGTGATGGCTCCCGGCAGCCCGCTGATTAAAAAGATTTTGCAGGATATTCCAAGACAAGATACACGTCTTGTCGGAGTTGATATTTGGTACGGCGGGTATTTACAGTTTTTAATGCGCGATCATCAGGTATTGAGTCCTGCTTCTTTAAAAGATCAGCATGTATGGGTTCGCGGTATGGGACCTGACAATGAATATTTACTGGCTATGGATGCGATACCTTGTGAAATGTCGTTTACAAGCGGTATTTATGCCTTACGTCACGGCTATTTGGACGGGATCATGCTTCCCATATCCATGATAGTATCGAATCGCCTTTACGAGAATATGCATTTTTTGTCCCTCACCAATCATGCCCGTATGAATTACGTGTTGCTTTTTTCTTTGGCGGCTTGGGATAAATTAAATCCTAAGGAACAGCATTGGGTACATCAGGCAGCCAAGAAAGCCGGGATGTTTGTACGGGATCTTACCGATGAACTTGAAGAGATAGATCTCTCCCGTTTGAAGCATGCCGATTTTATGAGGATAGTTGAGCCTGATCCTGATCTTTTCATTAAAAAAGCCGAGTACGTGCGCAACTTTTATATGAAACATTTACCGGTACAGGTTGCGTTGATGCGTGAAATTACTCAGGAAGTTATGAAAGAGCAGGCAGAGCATAAAGCCGCTGAGGCTGCAGCGACTGAATTACGTCAGATTTCTGAAATGCCCTAATTTCTTTAATTGTGAGTTAGAATAGCACTACAGGCCGCGACAAGGGCGTCGGCCGCCACCTTACGAAAAGGAATTCTCCTTTTAAAATGCTAGATAGCAAACCGTATATGCAACAGATCATGCCTTTGGGCTTGATCCGCAGTTGCGGCGTTTCCCGTGCAATTTTGTTTAATTGACGTTTTTCTTAATTTCCTAACTTTGTGTCCTTAAGGGCTTTGTTTGCCCTTAATAAAGTAGATTTTTTTGGAATTTTGAAAAATGTCTTTAAAAAACAATATTGATCATGTTGTTGCAAAACCGGTATTTCGTACCGTCATGTTTTTTTTGGTTGTGATCTGTGTGGCGTCATTGCTCATTATGCTTGGAAAGCGCTCTGATGCCGTGACTCAGGCAAGACGTCTGCAGGCAGGGGTACTGACTGCTGATGAGATCAGTACCGCGTTTGAAAATATCGGAGGAAAACTTGTAAAACGTTATGTAAACGAATCTGATCACGTAAAAAAAGGTCAATTGTTGTTGGAACTAGATCAGGATGACCTCTTACTTTCAATTTCATCTTGTAAGGCTCAGATAGACAGTATGTCTGCACAGATAACCTCGCAGCAACTGAATATTGAAAATGCCCGTGATAAGTTGCGTACTGCGGAAATTTTAGCTTGGAGATCAATTGAGGAGCTTTTGGCTCAAGAACAAAGCGCGCAGGCTGAATTTGAAAGAGCTTCGTCAGAGTTTCATCGTTATGCTTCGCTTGATAAGGCTTCAGCCGTATCCAAATCAGCTTATGATCAGGCTAAGGCTACGTATTTAAAGGCACAGTCGTCGCTGACATCTTTAAAAAAGGATCTGCAGGCATTAACTTTGGGGGCCAGTCAAGAACAGCTCGAAAAATTACGTGGAGATCACGATGCTACCGGAATGACTTTGAGTGCTATTTCACAACAAAGGATCGATACGGAAAATCTGGTCAATACTCTTGATTCGCTTAAGGCTCAGCGCAGATCTTTGCAGGCTCAACTAGGAGCGCTGGAGCTGTCGTTAAAACGTACCAAACTCTATGCTCCTGAAGACGGAAAAATTCAGGAGGTGCTCTTTGACGAAGGAGAAATGATCCCGCCTTCAACTCCTGTTGTCACTCTCGAAACTGACAGACGTTATTACGACGTGTATATAAGTGAAAAAGCTGCAGCTTTTTACAAAGAAGGGCAGATTGTCACCGGCTTTAGTCCGGCTTTGGATCGTGAGATCAGCGGAACAGTACGTTTTGTTCAGGCTGCACCATCGTTTACTGATTTGCGTATGACCAGAGAGCAGGGGCAAGCTGATCTTACTTCTTTTAAGATGAGAATATATGTGGACGGTGATCCTGATCTTTTGACCGGCATGACTTTGGAGATCAGCGATGAACACGATTAACGCAATGAAAACGGCTTTTTGTGAAGAAATCGAGATCATGCGCTCAGGGCATGCAATGCCTTATCACAAATTGTCCTTGATGGTTTCCCTTGTAACGGCAGTTATTTTTTCAATACTCCTGCAGCATCAGGTTGTATTT
>CALBLB010000092.1 GCA_937896115.1 uncultured Succinatimonas sp. | reverse complement strand
GCTCAAAGCAGGAGACACTCTGCTTGATCTCGTACACGTCTGCCGCTCTTTTGACGGCGTAAAGATCATTAAAGACGTGAACCTCAAGATCAAAAAGAACGAATTCTTTACCCTGGTAGGACCGTCAGGATCAGGCAAGACTACCATATTAAAAATGCTTGCCGGCATGGATCAACCGACTTCCGGTGACATAGTGTTAAACGGCCAGTCCATTTCCTCTTTGCCGCCTGACAAACGCCCTACCTGCATGGTATTCCAGTTTTTAGCCTTATTTCCGCATATGACGGTAGGACAAAACATAGAATTCCCCATGCGCATACGCGGAGTACCGCGCGCCGAGCGCGTTTACCGTGCCCAAGAGCTTATGGATATGGTCTCGCTTCCTGAAAAATACTATGACAAGAACGTGATGAAATGCTCAGGCGGTGAAAGACAGCGCGTGGCAATAGCCAGAGCTTTTGCCTACGATCCTGAAATTCTGCTCTTTGACGAGCCGCTCTCAGCCATCGATGCCAGATTACGTAAAACCTTACAAAAAGAACTTAAAGAGTTGCACCACCGCAGCGGCAAGACCTTCATCTACATTACCCACTCTTTGGAAGAGGCCATGTATATGTCCGATCGCGTAGGCGTGTTGAAGGCAGGAGAACTTACTCAGGTTGGGACTCCTGAAGAGATCTACCGTCACCCCAACTGCCGCTTTGTGGCTGAGTTCATCGGCGATACCAATATCTTTCCGATCAAACTTCGTCCTCAGGGAGGATACAGATCAGACGATCTGCCGAACAAACTTTTAAACGTAACCACAAATACTCCCGATTACGAAGGTTATCTCATCGTACGCCCCGAAAGTTTGCACATTGTCGCGGATGACAACGGTGCTGACAATGTCATTACCTGCAAGGTAGGCGACGCTTTCTCATTAGGCTCACGTTCGCAATTTCAGCTTATGTGCGGACGCAAGAGCATCACGCTTGAACTACCACACGCTCAGGCAGAAAGTCTGCGCGGTTTAAAAGAAGTGAAACTCGGGTGGAATGCTGAAGACGCGGTATTCGTAACCAAATAAATCCAGGTTGATAACATTTGCAAATTTCGAAAAAAAAACGGATTTAAAGCTTTGGTTATTTAAATAACGAAGCTCATTTTGAAACCTCCTTAGGAGGATTTATGCATAAAATCGATTTACAAAGTTTCAAACAAAACCTTTTAGAGCTTATTGAAAGCAAGGGCGGACGTTGTGCCCTCCCCGTGTACATACTCATGTTGCTGGGTTTTATCGCCCCTTTGGTGATGGTGGCAGGGTTTTCTTTGGCAACTCCGCACACCTTCAAAGCTTTCAGAAGTTTTACCCTTGAAAATTTTGCGGCCTTGTTCCAAGGCTCGGTATGGACCTCCTTTGCCTGGTCCATAGGTCTTGCCGCCTTTACCACTGCCATATTGATCCCAATCTGCTATCCGGTTGCCGTAGCGATGGTACGAGTATTGGGCCCCAAATGTTCGGCTCTTGTGAGCATACTCTTTGTGTTCCCAATGTTCGTGTCAGAAAACGTGCGTCTTTACGGCTGGATCCTCTTTTTCATGAAAAAAGGGATCTTTGACGGCACCATGCAACTTTTAAACGGTCACGGACCAGACGTGCTCTATCCCCCGGGTATGACATTATTCGGACTTATCTACTCCTATCTGCCCTACATGCTCTTTCCAGTAGTACTGGGTGTGGCTATGGTACCGCGCGATCTCATCACCGCAGCACGAGATCTTGGGTCAAGCCGATTCAGAACCTGGCGTGAAATCGAACTGCCGCTTGCCATGCCAGGAGTTTTAATCGGCATGCTTTTAACCTTCGTGCTCTCGGCAGGTGCCATCTCCGAATCAAAGATAGTTGGCGGTCAGTCCGTCATGGTTGTTACCAATGAAATAGACATAGCTTTTTCCTACTCACAAAACTGGCCTGCAGGTGCTGCTTTGGCAGTAGTACTTACCGTCATCATCGGTGCGCTTACGGTTTATGCCTTCTCCAAACTCGATTTGGACCGCATCTTGGGAAGATCTTAGGAGGACAATATGGAAAACACCCGTGCATCCCGCGCTGCAGCGGATTTTGTAAAGATCTGGACCGTATTGGTACTGCTTTTTATCTATCTGCCGGTACTCTGCGACGCCGTAACCTCATTGTCAAAGGGACGTTATTTCTCCTTCCCCGTAAAAAAATGGTCGTTTACCTGGTTGGAGAAGACCTTCAACTCGATGGAGATAGGAGAGCTGGTAAGCAACTCTCTGTGCATTGCCATAACCGTAACCATATTAAGCACGGCCATAGCTTTCTTCGGGGCACTGGCTTTTGCACGTTTTAACTGGAAAGGCCGCAAGCTCTACCAAAAGCTTATCTTGCTGCCTATATTCTTCCCGCAACCGGTACTGGGACTGGCTCTCTTGCTGTGGTTTAACGCCGTGGGGATCCCGCTTTCCTGGCACACGGCTGTCTTTGCTCATTTGGTATGGATAACCCCGGTGGTAACTTTGGTCATAGCCATTCAAGTTTACGGTTTTGATCCTGCACTTGAAGATGCCGCACGCGATTTGGGCGCCAATAAGAAACAAATCTTTTTTATGGTGACTTTGCCGGTGTTGTGGCCTGGGGTATGGTCGGG
>CALBLB010000091.1 GCA_937896115.1 uncultured Succinatimonas sp. | reverse complement strand
ATTATAACAATTTCTCAGGCGGCGTTTACTTCGGTTTTAGTATGGATGCAGATCTGGCTACTTCGAGTTTTATATTGTCTATAAGTCCCGAAGTGGCCAGATCTGCATCCATACTGAAACCGAAGTAAACGCCGCCTGAGGAATTGTTATCATAAAAAGAAGTCTGCATTCCCAACAGGTGTTTGTAAAGCTTGCGCTTTAACTCAAGAGCGATACGTCCGCCTACGTAGGAGTTTACATAGCCTGAGGTATAGAGGAAAAAGCCCTGTACCACAGAAAAGCCCACGATATAAAAAGGCACCATCGAGGAGAACTCACGCTCCTGCTCGATGAGCACGCTGTCCATAAAAGGCTTTAAAAATGAGGCAACCACCGCATCCAAAGCACCTACCGGAATGGTGAGGATGATCCCCAATATTGCCAAAGGCCAATAAGGTTTTAAAAACGGCCAGAACTGTTTGTAACCGCGGCGGAAACTGGTCTTGGGAGTTCCCGACGTATCTTGTTTTTTCTTTTTAAAAAATCCGAACATCTTTTTTAAATCTAATAAGTTGTTTTGAGATCTGAGCTCTGTTTAAGCCTTAAACACTGAAGAAGAGTTATCTGCCTTTTCTTCATAAGTTTTCAAAGACTGATCTTTTGCAGCATCGCTGTCTTTACCGGCATCAGCTTCTTCAGAAGAGTGCTTTTTCTTTTTGGAAAACTGAGAGCGGTACAAAGCGGCATAGGCACCGTCACGTTTTAAAAGTTCCTCGTGCCGTCCCTGCTCGACGATCCTGCCGTCGTTTACCACCAGGATCTCATCGGCATCCATGATCGTGGAAAGGCGATGGGCGATGACTATGGTGGTTCTGCCCTTCATGAGCTCGTCCAAAGCTTTTTGCACCACCTTCTCAGACTTATTATCCAAAGCCGAGGTAGCCTCATCGAGGATCACCAAAGGTGCATTTTTAATCACGGCACGGGCTATGGCCAGACGCTGTTTCTGCCCGCCTGAAAGTTTGGTACCACGCTCGCCTATTTCAGAATCCAAGCCGTGATCAAGTTTGCCTAAAAACTCATCAAGATAAGCGCTCTTAACCGCTTTTTTGATCTCATCCTCGGTGGCATCGCGCTTACCCAACAAAAGGTTGTCTCTGACCGTACCTTCAAAGAGGAAATTGTCCTGAAAGACCATGGCCATGTTGTGGCGCAAGGATGCCAGTTTGAAGTTGCGTATATCCTCACCGTCTATGGAGATCTCTCCGCCGTCTATCTCATAAAGACGCGGGATCAACGAGCATACGGTACTCTTGCCGCCGCCTGAATTACCAACCAGAGCAACCTTGGTACCAGCTTTGACCGTAAAGGAGATGTCGTGCAGGACTTCAGGACCGTCTCCCGTATAACGGAAATTCACATGAGAGAAGGTGATGTCGTGATGAATACCGTCAAGCTCTTTTTTACCGTACTCATTGTCGCCTTCATAAGAGGAGACGCCTAAAAGTTCATAGATACGGTCCAGTGCCAAAAGAGATTTTTGTACGTTGATATAGTTCTTACCTATGCTTTTTATCGGGGTATAGAGCATGATGAGCGCAGAGAGAAAGGCTACGAAGGCTCCCGGGGTGATCACCTTGTCCAAAATCAGCGTCATGCCGAAATAAAGTACCGAAGCTACACCTATGGCGGTAACCAGATGCATGGCGGGAACCAACCAGTTGGTATCGCGCACCATCTTCATATTGAGCCTGAAGATATACTGCACCACGTTGTCAAAACGTCTGTTCATATAGGAAATGAGGTTGAACGATTTGATGATGCGGCAACCGTCTATGGTTTCGTTATAAAGAGTCACCACCTGAGTTCCCACCCTCACGTAGTCGTTCATGATCTTTTTGATACGCCTGCGCACTGCGGCCATAGGCCAGATCAAAAACACCAGCATGCCCAAGGCGGCGATGGACAACTGCCAGGAATTGTATAAAAGCACGCCTATAAGCGACATGGACGAGAAAAACTTGGTTAAAAAAAGTTTTAAATTGTCCATAAGGCCCGAGGCTGCCAAGTCCACATCGTTGGCAAAGCGGAAATTGATGGTACCGGTATTGTTGCGATCGTAAAAAGAGGTATCCATCTGCAAAAGCTTGTCAAAAAGCTTCATCTTCATGTCACGGCTGATACGCCCGCCCACGAAACTGTTTACTACCGCGGCAATATAGATGAGGATCCCCTGCCCTAGGGCAAAACCTAAAATGATGAGCGGCACGGTATAGGCAAAATCCTTGTTTTGCTCCACCATCACTTTATCCATAAAAGGTCTTAAAAAGGATGCGACCACTGCATCCAAAGCCCCGATGGGGATGGTAAGCAACATGCCGATGACGGCCAGCAACGCATATTTGCGCATAAAAGGCCAGAAACGACGATAACCGCGAATAAAACTGGGATTGGCAGCCTGGGTAACATCGCTTAATAAAATGGGATATTTTTTCTTACTTTCCATAAAGTTTTATGTGCGTTCTACCTACCAAGACGGTGCACTTAAAAAAAGCCCTGCAGACTTTTCACCGCATTTTAAGCAGCCAAAAAAGCTGCATTACTCTTAAGGAGGCAACACTCCTGCTCTCCTTAAGGACTTTCAACGCCTGTCATGAAGACACGACGCTTAAAAACTTGTAATTAGGCTATTACCTGAATTCTACTTTGAGCGGTATTTTGCCGAATAAACCTTGTTCTGTGCTACTGCCAAAAGATGCTTGCCGTAGGAACTCTTGCCGTATTTTTCCGCAGCCTCCAAAAGCTGCTCTTTGCTTATCCACCCGTAGTTGTAGGCTATTTCCTCAACTACCGACACCGGCAGGCCCTGAGTTAATTCTATGGTTCTTACGAAATTGGCCGCTTCGAATAAAGACGGAATGGTTCCAGTATCAAGCCAGGCATATCCCCTGCCTAAGACCTGCACATTCAGATCGCCTTTTTTTAAATACATCTCGTTTAAGGTGGTGATCTCAAGTTCACCGCGTAAAGACGGTTTAACCTGTTTAGCAAATTCGACTACTCTGGTGTCATAAAAATAAATGCCGGTTACCGCATAATTGGATTTGGGGATCTTAGGCTTTTCCTCTATGGATACGGCATTGAAATTATCGTCAAATTCCACCACGCCGTAACGCTCGGGATCGTCTACGTAGTACCCGAAAATAGTAGAGCGTCCGTTTTCAGCGTTGACTACGGCCTCACGCAGCTGCTTACCAAGTCCGTTGCCAAAAAAGATGTTGTCGCCTAATACCAAAGCGCAGGGATCTCCTGCGATGAAATCCTCACCTATGATGAAGGCCTGAGCAAGCCCGTCAGGAGATGGTTGCTCGGCGTAGCTTAATTCAAGTCCCAAAGAACTGCCGTTACCCAAAAGCTTTTTGAAATTAGGCAGATCATGCGGAGTGGAGATGATCAGGATCTCTCTTATCCCTGCCAGCATCAGCGATGACAAAGGATAGTAAATCATGGGCTTGTCATATACCGGCAAAAGCTGTTTGCTCGTTACCTTGGTTAAAGGATAAAGACGCGTACCGCTGCCGCCTGCGAGTATTATGCCCTTCATGATTTGCTTCCCGTGAATTTTGAAAGAAAAGAGATCTTAAGCTTAAAGATCCTGCATTCTATGCACTGAGTCTTGCTGCAATAAGTTCTGCGCCAGATAAAACGGCACATTTTTTTAAGATAAAGATGTCTGCTGAGCCAATACCTGAAATCGAGATCCTGCTTTAGCTTCGGTGTATAGGGATCGGCTATGCGGTAATGGACACCTTCATCATTGCTCATTGAAGATACCAACCACCCGAAGAGATATTCAAACACATGGGCCAAATCAAAATCGCGCTTGTGCCTGTCGGGAACTTCAAAGTCCGCACAATGCAAATTAAGATCTTTTAATTTCTGGGCAATTTCAGCACGCAGCATAAACATGGTGCCGGCTACGAAATCAAAGCTCTCCTGAGGATAAGGATTTAAATTAAGACTTTTTAAAAGATCTTTGGCCTGTCTTATGACGAAGCTGTTGAAATCACCGCGTTTAACCACTTTTTGGATCAGGCTGTAATTACCTGTCATACCAAGGCTTTTATCCTGGGCAAAAGCTTTAAGACACTTTAAAAAATTCTCTTTTGAGCTTACGGGGGATAGCAACAGCTCCCGCCATTTCGATCCGCTCACGTCCACTATCCCGTTTACGGTTGTAAGCGGCTTGACATCGCGTTTTGAGTGGAGTTTTAAGATCAGATCGTATTTGCTCAAATCGCAATACGACAGCGCCTCAAGAAAAGGTCCCACGTCAAAGCCGCGGTTTAAGACCGTAAGCACGGTGGCATCCGGTTTAAAAGTTTTGATCTCGTCTTCAAGTGCCGTATCGTGCTCAACCAAAGTGACGCAGAGATCCCAAGCTATGCCTTGCAGATTGTCAAGGCAATTGCGCAACTGCGGCCACATCTTACGGTAATAAAGATGTACGTGCACCAAAACACGTCCGTTAAAAACCGACGTGTTTTCAAAGACAGGATCGCCTGAAGGCATCTTGAGATCCTAAATATCAGTTATTAAAGTTTGCCTTCACGTCAAGATCCAAGTTTACGCGGGAGATCTTCATACGCTCGGGCAAACGCGGCTCCATCTCTTTCCAAATATCACCGGCTTTAAGCTTTAAAAGCGGATGCACGAGATCAGGGTTTAACTCGCACAAAGGACAAAGCACGAAAGGATAATCCTGGATATCATGACGCGGGAGTTTGCAAGGCTTGGTGGTAACGGTCTCTCCGTATACCAAGATATCCACGTCCAAGCGGCGCTTTACCCCGAAGTTGGTACCGTTGTAGATCATAGGCTCTGATCCTGCGGCATCTTCTATAGCGGTTATGGCTTTGAAAAGATCATCAAGGCTCATTTCCACATCACCGCCTACAACCATGTTGTAATACCCGGGCTCTGCGGCACGCACGGCATTGCTGGCCCATACCGAAGAAACCTGATAATTGGCTGTGAAGAGCTTTTCAAGCTCCGCTTTTGCAAAGCGCAAAGCATTCTCACGGTTTAAATTCGAACCTACGCCAAGATAAACTCTGACTGCCATGGTGATCCTTCTTTTAATGTTTACGACGCATAAAAAAACTTACAAGCTTCTTTATACTCTTTTTCTGAAAAGCT
>CALBLB010000090.1 GCA_937896115.1 uncultured Succinatimonas sp. | reverse complement strand
TGGTGGGATGTGCTTGATCAGGCAACTGTGGACAAGGTTTTTTCGGATGTTCCGTTTCCGGGATGGGCGTTTGAGCATGCGGCCATTACCGAAACCTCGTTGATGATGTTTTTGAAGCCTGAACTGGTAAGAAACGAGCTTATTCCTACGGAAGTTAAGGCAAAATCATTGCCTTATTCCGTGTACCCTGCTTATCAGGGAATGGTTCCAGAATGCGGAGCGTTGGCTCCTTCGTGCGGATCGTCTGCAGAAAAAGGAAAGCTTATCTGTGATAAGGCCGTAGCAGGTTTCGTTAAAATTTTTAAAGAACAATTCGGATACATGGAGTAACACAATATGGAAAACTTCGTGATCACCGTATCCCGTCAGTTCGGAAGCTTGGGACGTCCCATAGCTCAAAAGATCGCCCACAAACTCAACATCGAGTACTACGATCGCGATCTGATCGAGCAGGCAGCCTCAATTCTTAATATAGACATGCGCAAAGCCTCTCCTCTTGATGAAAGTATCAGTCTGCCCTTTGCAAAAGCACTGTTCCCCTTGGGAATAGGTACGGGATCCGTGCATCGCAAACTTTTTACGGTGCAGGAGAGTCTCATTAAGGAATGTGTTGCCAAAAGTTCGTGCGTCATCGTGGGACGTTGTGCCGATTATATTTTAAGAGAATATCCAAGGCGCTTTAACGTCATGATCTACGCACCGCTTGCAGAGCGTATTAAAAATTCTGTAAATACTTTGCGAATTCCCGAATACGAGGTCAATGATTACGTAAAAGAAATCGACAAAGCCCGTGATTCTTATCATAAGTTCTTTACAGATGAGAAACTCGATACGGTAAAGTATCGCGATATGCTTATCGATTCTTCCGTCATGTCTCAAGAAGAATGTGCCGATCTCATTATTGCAGCGGCCCGCGCCAAACTTAAATTTTAAGTTTTCCAAGGGTTCCCGTAAGAGAACCCTGTTCATGCTTGAGATCACATTCCCTTAATTTTTTCTCAACATCATATGACCTTTTATTTAAATTAAATTTATATAAATCAATATGGTTGTTAATAGAAAAAACTTAAGGATAAAAAAAGAAGCAGGGTTAAACTCGTGTTACAGGGCGGAAAAGCCTTTTTACTATGTTAAAATAGTGCGGCTTGATTCTGAGTTTGTGATCGGACTTCAAGCATAGACACATTTGTCATCACAAAGGAGCAAAAATGTTAACTACCGAAGCGAAAGCAAAGATCGTAGCCGATTTCGGCCGCAACCCCAAAGATACTGGTTATCCTGAAGTGCAGATCGCACTGATCACCGCCAGAATCGTTGACCTGCAGCCTCACTTCGAAACCCATAAGAAGGATCATCACAGCCGTCGCGGTTTGTTGCACCTCGTAGCACAGCGTCGTAAGTTGCTTGATTACCTCAAGGAAAAAGATTATGGCCGTTACACTGCCATAGTCGAAAAACTGAAGCTCCGCCGCTAATACGGCGGCTGGCACGGGGCGGCTTTAGGGCCGCCCAATTTTTAGGAAAGCGGTCTGCAGGAAATAGAGACAGTAGCAGGAATTAAGCAGACCTTTTCGGAGATTTTTGATGAATTTAAAGCCTATTACCCGCACCTTCAAATACGGAAGGCACAATATCACTCTGGAAACCGGAGCCATCGGTCGTCAGGCCGATTCAGCCGTTATGGCATCGATGGACGATACCGTGGTTTTTGCGACCGTGGTTTGCAAGCGCAATGAATCTGTGGAAGGCCGTGATTTCTTCCCGCTTACCGTCAACTACCAAGAGCGTTCATATGCAGCAGGCAAGATCCCTGTAAGTTTCTTCAGACGCGAAGGCAGAGCCTCAGAGGGTGAAACTTTGATTTCACGTCTTATCGACAGACCTCTGCGTCCGCTCTTCCCCGCAGGATTTGTGAACGAGACTCAGGTGGTGGTTACGGTAATGTCTGCCAATCCTGAAGTTCCTACCGACATTATTTCCATCATCGCCGCGTCTGCGGCCATGGCTACTTCCGGTTTGCCTTGGCATGGACCTCTGGGCGCAGCCCGCGTAGGTTATATAGACGGTCAGTACGTGTTAAATCCCATTACTTCAGAGATGAAACGTTCTGATCTCGACTTAGTCGTTGCCGGTACCAAAAAAGCCGTGGTCATGGTTGAGTCGGAGGCCAATATTCTTCCTGAGTCGGTAATGCTCGGAGCCGTGATGTACGGTCAGGAGCAACTGCAGACCGTGGTTGATGAGATCAGTGCCTTTGTTGCCGATGTCAATCGTCCAGTTTGGGATTGGAAAGCTCCGGAAGAAGATACTGCTCTTATCGAAGCAGTCAAAGCCGCAGCTTTGGAAGATGTGGGCAATGCTTATCGTATCGTTGACAAACTTCAGCGCCAGAACCGTCTTGAAGAGATTAAGACTGAGGTTACAGCCAAGCTGATTGCCGAACGTCCCGAACTTGAAGGTCAGGAAAACGAAATAGCCAAGATCTTCTTCAATATGGAACGCGATCTGGTTCGCGAGCGTATTTTAAACGGCGAAAAACGTATTGACGGTCGTACCTTACGCATGATCAGACCCATTACCGTGGCTACCGGCATTCTTCCTCGTACCCACGGTTCGGCTTTGTTCACTCGCGGTGAAACTCAGTCTATAGGCGTATGTACTTTAGGTTCAGAGCGTGATGCTCAGACCTTTGAGGACATGACCGGTACCCGCAGTGACCGTTTCATTATGCATTACAATTTCCCTCCTTACTGTGTAGGAGAAACCGGTCTTATCGGTTCTCCCAAACGTCGTGAAATAGGTCACGGTCGTCTGGCCAAGCGTGCGCTGCGTGCCGTGTTACCTTCTTTGGAGGAGTTCCCTTACACCATTCGCCTGGTTTCTGAGATCACCGAATCCAACGGCTCATCTTCCATGGCCTCTGTATGCTCCGGATGTTTGGCTCTTTATGATGCCGGCGTGCCTTGCAAAGCTCAGGTGGCCGGAATTGCCATGGGCTTGGTAAAAGAAGGCGATCGCGTTGCCATTTTGACCGACATCATGGGCGATGAAGATCATTTGGGCGATATGGACTTTAAGGTTGCCGGTACCCGTGAAGGCGTTACCGCCTTGCAGATGGATATCAAGACCGACGGTATTACCCGCGAGATCATGCAGCAGGCTTTGACCGACGCACACGCTGCCCGTCAGCACCTGCTCAACATCATTGCCCGTGCCATCCCTGAGCCTCGCCGTGACATGTCTCCTTTTGCACCTCGCGTAGTTACCGTCAAGGTTCCCGTGAACAAGGTCAAGGACATTATCGGTAAGGGCGGTTGCAACGTGCGAGCCATTCAGGCTGCCACCAATTCTCAGATAGATATCGAGGATGACGGCACCGTGAAGATCTCCGCCGCTTCTAAAGCTTCTGCCGAAGCTGCGGTAAAAGCCGTAAACGATCTTTTGGTTGAAGTTGAGATCGGTAAGATCTATGAAGGTACCGTAGCCAGGATCACCGATTTCGGCGCATTCGTGACCATACTTCCCGGTCGTGACGGCTTGGTGCACATCTCGCAGATAGCCGACGAGCGTATCGAAAATGTTAACGATTACCTGCGTGTGGGCGATGTGGTTAAGGTTAAGGTGCTGGATATCGATAATCAGGATCGCATCCGTCTTTCCATCAAAGCAGTACGTGAGGAAGAAAATGCCGGTGCACAGGAAACTGCAGCGCCTGCTGTTGCAGAGGATCTTCCTGAGGAGCCCATGGAGGCTTATCCTCATGATGAAGAGTCTGTACCGTCTGATGATGACAAAACTTCTGAACGTGACTGATTTGACAGTCGTGAAATTTTAAGCAACAAGCCCGAAGGGGAAAACCCTCCGGGCTTTTGTCGTATTCTGACAAGGTAAATCATTATGCCTACGAGAGAACATTTCTCTTCAAGATTGGGCTTTATGCTCATAGCCGCAGGTTGTGCCATCGGACTTGGCAACGTGTGGCGTTTTCCTTTTATTGCCGGTCAATACGGCGGCGCGCTGTTCGTTTTGATCTACTTGTTTTTCCTGATCGCCTGCGGAGTTCCGCTTTTAACCATGGAATTGGCGGTAGGACGTGCGTCAAGACGCAGTCTTGCCGAATCATTTGAGGCTTTGGAACAGCCCGGGTCGCGGTTGCATGTGAACAAGTACTGGATGATTTTGGGTAATTACGTGCTCATGTCCTTCTACAGCGTGGTAACCGGTTGGATGCTTTATTACTCCATCAAAGGATTTACAGGCGAGTTCGGGGTGAATACACCGGCAGATGAAGCCGGAGCCGAGTTTATGCGCATGCTGGGATCTCCTGCCGACATGCTCATAAATATGATAGCCGTGGTGGCTTTGGGGTTTTGTGTTTGTGCGATGGGATTACGTAAGGGCGTTGAACGTATTACCAAGCCGATGATGATCCTGCTGTTTTTACTGTTGATCTTTTTGTCATTGCATTCTGTTACTCTTTCTGGTTTTTCTGAAGGCATAGAGTATTATCTGGCGCCGAATTTTGAGATCTTCAAAACCAAGCCCTTGACCGAAATCTTATCGGCAGCCATGGCTCAGGCATTTTTTACTCTGTCCATAGGTATAGGCGCCATTCAAATCTTTGCCGCTTATGCCGGCAATTCACATACTTTGTTACATGAATCGTTGACCATTGCAGCTTTGGATACTCTGGTGGCTTTACTGTCAGGATTCATCATTTTCCCTGCCTGTTTTAGCTACGGCGTACAACCTGATCAGGGACCAAGCCTTATCTTCGTCACCTTGGTTTCCATTTTCTCGCATATGGATCACGGTTGGATGTGGGGCGGCTTTTTCTTTATGTTCATGGCGTTCGCATCTTTATCGACGCTTATTGCCGTATTTGAAAATATCATCGCAATATGCATGGAGATCTTCAAAACTTCCCGTCGTCGTGCCGTAATGGTTAATTTCTTCGTGATCTTGGTAATTTCTCTGCCTTGTCTTTTAGGATTTAATTATCTTTCAGGAGTACATCCTTTAGGCGGTGACAGTACTTTCCTCGATCTGGAGGATTTCATCATTTCAGACAATATCCTGCCTTTGGGTGCTCTCTTTTACGTGTTGTTCGTGACCTTAAAGCGCGGTTGGGGATTTGACAATTACTTAAAAGAAGCCAATCGCGGTACAG
>CALBLB010000089.1 GCA_937896115.1 uncultured Succinatimonas sp. | reverse complement strand
AATCTTTTTCGCTACCCGAGTTTAGTGTGATATAAAAACTTGCTAAATTCGAGTTTTAACCATTTCGTGAAGTTCCTGAACCGAATGAACACTGTGGTATTCATCTTCAGGTAAAGCCTCGATACAAGCAAAGGCGGCGTTCAATGTAGTGGTGTAACCTACACTGTAGCGCAGTGCGTTGCGACGCAGCGCGCGAGAGTCTTCAACGCTTTGACGTCCTTCAGTGGTATTGATCACCCAATTGTAGCGACCGCTCTTTAAGTAGTCCAAAATGTTGGGACGACCTTCGTAGACTTTATGTACCAGGTTAACCTTTACACCGGCATCCTTTAAGCACTGATATGTTCCTAAAGTTGCCTCAAGGGTGAATCCTGCAGCCTCCAAAAGTTTGCCAAGCTTGGGCAGGCGATCTTTGTCAGATTTCTTAACCGACAACAACACTGTGCCTTCGCGTACGATCGGAGATTTGGCAGCAAGCTGGGCTTTGGCATAAGCCTCGGCAAAGCTCTTGGCAGTACCCATAACCTCACCGGTTGAACGCATTTCAGGTCCTAACAGAGGATCGGAGCCCGGGAACTTGGCAAAAGGCAGAACCACTTCCTTTACGGAGTAGTAAGGTGGGATCACCTGTTTGGTTATTCCTTGTTCCTTTAAGGTCTTTCCGGTCATGATGCGGGCTGCGATCTTAGCAAGCGGCAGGCCGGTAGCTTTGGATACGAACGGTACGGTACGGGCTGCACGCGGGTTAACCTCAATCAGGTAAACCTTGTTTTCGCGTATAGCCAGCTGTACGTTCATAAGGCCTTTGACGTTCAGCGCAAGTGCCAACTCTTTGGAGATACGGGTAAGCTCGGCGATCATTTCCTCGGAGATGTGCCAAGGAGGCAACACGCATGAAGCATCGCCTGAGTGTACACCGCACTCTTCAACATGCTCCATGATGCCGCCTATAACCACATCAGTACCGTCGGCAACGGCGTCTACGTCGATTTCGGTGGCATGATCGAGGAATTTATCCAAAAGCACGGGGCTCTTGTTGGAAACTTTGACGGCTTCTTTGAAGTAATGTCTTAAATCGTGTTCATCGTACACAACTTCCATGGCTCGTCCGCCCAATACGTATGAAGGACGTACCACCAAAGGATAGCCGATTTCCTCTGCAGCTGCCACAGCCTGGGATAATGACATTGCAGTAGCGTTACGAGGTTGCAAAAGTTTAAGACGGTTGACGATCTCTTGGAAAAGCTTGCGATCCTCTGCTCTGTCGATGTCGTCTGGGCTGGTTCCTATGACTTTGACACCTTCCTGCTCAAGCTTCTTGGCAAGTTTAAGCGGAGTCTGACCGCCGAACTGAACGATAACTCCGTCGGGTTTTTCGGTGCGGCAGATTTCCAGCACGTCCTCCAAAGTCACCGGTTCGAAATACAGGCGATCGGAAACGTCATAGTCGGTGGATACGGTTTCAGGGTTGCAGTTGACCATGATGGTTTCGTAACCGTCTTCGCGCAAAACCATAGCTGCGTGCACACAGCAGTAGTCAAATTCAATACCCTGACCGATACGGTTGGGACCGCCGCCTAAAACTACGATCTTGTGCTTGTCAGAAGGTCTGGCCTCATCTTCCTGCTCATATGTTGAATACATATAGGCTGTTGAGGTGGGAAATTCGGCAGCGCAAGTATCTACTCGTTTGTAGGTAGGATAGACTTCATGTAGCCAGCGGCGGGCGCGTACTTTATCTTCGGTGGTGTGCAACAGTGCGGCAAGACGCTTATCGGAGAAACCGCGTGATTTCAGATCGCGCATTTCGGTAGCGTCGATGGATTTTAAAGTACGTCCGTCAAGACCGATTTCGATGTCGATAAGTTCTTTGATTTGTACCAAGAACCAAGGATCAATGTGGGTATAGCCGAAGACTTCGTCAACGGTAAGTCCCAAACGGAAAGCATCACCCACATACCAGATACGATGAGCACCGGCATTTTCAAGCTCGTGGATGAGTTTGTTACGGGCACCGGCGTCCTTCATATTAAGACGAGGCTCAAGGCCGCATTTACCGGTTTCAAGTCCGCGTAAGGCTTTTTGCAATGATTCCTGGAAGGTGCGACCAATGGCCATAACCTCACCTACCGATTTCATTTGGGTGGTAAGGCGGTCGTCTGATCCAGGGAATTTTTCAAAGTTAAAGCGCGGTACTTTGGTGACTACATAGTCCAAAGTAGGCTCGAATGATGCGGGTGTTGCGTCTCCGGTGATGTCATTGCCCAATTCATCCAAGGTATAACCTACGGCAAGCTTGGCTGCAATTTTGGCAATAGGGAAACCGGTAGCTTTGGATGCCAGCGCTGATGAACGGGATACACGCGGGTTCATCTCAATGATGACCATGCGGCCGTTTTTGGGGTTGATACCAAATTGCACGTTGGAACCGCCGGTTTCAACACCTATTTCGCGTAAAACGGCCATGGCCGCATCACGCATGATTTGGTATTCCTTATCAGAAAGGGTCTGCGCCGGTGCCACGGTGATCGAGTCACCGGTATGAATACCCATAGGATCAAGGTTTTCAATGGAGCAGACGATGATGCAGTTATCCTTGCGATCACGCACCACCTCCATCTCGAATTCTTTCCAGCCTATCAAAGATTCGTCGATGAGCAATTCATGGGTAGGAGAAAGTTCCAAACCTTTGTTGCAAATGTTCTCGAATTCTTCCGGATTATAGGCAATACCGCCGCCGGTTCCGCCCATGGTGAAAGAAGGACGGATGATGCAGGGGAAGCCTACTTTGTGCTGAACTTCCCAAGCCTCGTCCATGGAGTGGGCAATACCGGCACGCGGGCATTCGAGACCTATCTTTTTCATGGCCTCGTCAAAACGTTCGCGGTTTTCGGCTTTGTCGATGGCGTCGGCTTTGGCACCGATCATTTCAACGCCGTATTTTGCAAGTACTCCGTGCTTTTCCAAATCCAGTGCGCAGTTTAATGCAGTCTGACCGCCCATAGTGGGGAGCAGAGCATCGGGGCGCTCTTTCTCAATGATGTGTTCTACCACTTTCCAGTGGATAGGTTCGATATAGGTTACATCAGCCAGATCCGGATCAGTCATGATGGTGGCAGGGTTTGAATTTACCAATACCACCTTATAGCCTTCCTCACGCAACGCGCGGCAGGCCTGAGTACCGGAATAATCGAATTCGCAGGCCTGTCCTATAACGATAGGACCTGCGCCCAAGATTAAAACGGTTTTGATATCTGTACGCTTTGGCATTCTTTGCTCCTAATCCTGCTGACGGTATGCACGCATGAGTTCGATGAAATGATCGAAGAGACCTTGAGGATCGTGAGGACCGGGACTGGCTTCAGGGTGACCCTGGAAGCTAAAAGCAGGGCAGTCGGTACGTTCCACGCCTTGCAAGGTTCCGTCAAAAAGCGACACATAAGTAGCTTTGAGCATAGGCGGCAGACTGTCCTTATCGACGGCAAAGCCGTGGTTTTGTGAAGTGATGAACACACGACCTGTGGCCAGCTCTTTTACAGGGTGGTTGGCACCGTGGTGTCCGCATTTCATCTTGATGGTTTTGGCACCAGACGCCAAACTTAAGAGCTGGTGGCCAAGGCAGATGCCAAAGAGCGGTACTTTAGCCTTTAAAAATTCGGCAATTGCTTCCTGAGCATAAGTACAAGGCTCAGGATCTCCAGGACCGTTTGACAGGAAAATTCCGTCAGGGTTCATGGCTAAAACTTCAGAAGCCGGAGTTTTGGCTGGTACTACGGTAATTTTGCAGCCGCGATCTGCCAAAAGACGCAGAATATTGCGCTTGACGCCGAAATCGTAAGCTACTACCGAAAATTCGGTTCTGGGGCTTTTGACGTACCCCTGACCTAATTGCCAGGTACCTTCGCTCCAGGTATATCTTGATTCACATGTGACAACCTGAGCCAAGTCCATTCCTTTTAATCCGGCAAAAGCCTGAGCTTTTTTAACTGCTTCTTCCGCACTGACCGCAGGATCAGTGGTAAGACAACCGTTTTGTGCGCCTTTGTCTCGCAATATCCTGGTGAGCATACGGGTATCAATGCCGTATATGCCAGGTTTTTCGTGATCTTTTAAAAAATCGCTCAGCGTTTTGGTGCTGCGGAAATTTGAAGCTATGATCGGCAGATCCCTGATGATAAGTCCCATGGCAAAGATCTT
>CALBLB010000088.1 GCA_937896115.1 uncultured Succinatimonas sp. | reverse complement strand
GGCTGCACAGCTTGGTTTCATGCATTCTGCAGCCATAGAATTGGCCCCATACGGGATCACGGTAAATGCGGTTTCTCCCGGTAATGTAATGACTGAAGGTCTTAAGAACGCCGGTGAGGATTATATAAAACAGATGTCTGCAAGCGTACCGCTTGGGCATTTGGGAACAGCCGACGATATAGCCAATGCCGCCTTGTTTTTAGCAAGTGATGAAGCCGGGTTTATTTCAGGGCACAACCTCATCATAGACGGAGCGCAGATCTGGCCTGAGTCAGTAACGGCGCTTGAGGCTATGCGCAATGGCAAGTGATCCTGAAAACTTAAAAACCAAAAGGGGGGAGATATCCCCTTTTTGGGGATCATGGTTTAACAGCGTTATAGTAAAACTGCCAAACGTAGCAATGGTTGTGTAAGTAAAAAACAGTCAGAGATTTTTGCCTAATATTATTTATTTTTAATTTAACGGATATCCAAATTAAAATCTTCTCTGGCTTCATATGCTTCGTCCCCGGTTAAGCATCTATGTACAACAGCATTATCTTCATTCTCTTTTAAGGTTATAAACCTGGTATCTTTTAAAAGTTCATTATCGAGCTCTTTTATTGAATTTAAAAAGTTATCGATAAATTCAATATTGAGAGTCGTTAAAAATAGTTGAACATTGCATTTTTGTGCATATTGTGCAAGATTTTTACTAAATTTTGATTGCACATCAGGGTGAAAATCTAAATCAATTCCTTCAATACAGATTATACAATTTTTATATAAAGTGATTGTTCCCAAAATAAAAAAACAGCGTTGCACTCCGTCACCGCAAGCATATAAAGGGAGAGTGTTTCCATTTTCTAATATACTGATTATGGACATACTTCCGTCAGGATAAGTAAGTATATCGATGTTTTTTATTTCCGGAAATACTTTATTTAACACAGTAACTACATTTGCAATTAAATTACTACGTTTAAGTGCAGAATAAATTTGTATAATTTCATTAAAATAAGTATGAGAAAACCTATCGATGAATTTTGCTTGAGTGCAAGGCTTTACTTTTGATACAAAGGATAATGGTGAGGTGATATTTTCTGATACTATTTGTTTTTTATGCTTGATTTGCCATTTGGCTACAGTGAATGTAGGAGTAGCTTTAACTATTCCCAATTTTGGCCTATTAATTTGTAAATCTTGATCTTTATTGGTTGTTTTATAAGATGAATTATAGTCAGTCAAAATGTCAGATGGAAATACTGAGTGTTCGAAATATTCCTACTGGCCATTGTAAATTCCAGAAAATCTCATTTTAAAAGGAAGATTTTCTCTATTATGAAAGACAGAGCTGATTTCTTCAATCATCAGGAATTTTGGCTGAATATCTAATGATCCGCATCTGTTGACAATAATCTTAATGATGGGGAGTATATTTTGCCCGCAAGCCCAATTAAAAACAGCTTCGAGTACAGACGTTTTGCCAACGTTGTTTTGGCCAAGTATAAAATTTATTTTGCTAAATTTTTTTAATTCAAGGACTTTATATTTACGAAATCCTTTTATTTTTAAAGAAGTTAACATGTTTTATATAAATTTAAAAAATCGAGCTGCGATAACTTAATGATTCAATCTATTTATATCGACTGCATTTGCCGTACCTAATGTATGGGGGGGCATAAGCTTTGGGGGGGCGATCGGAATGTACCCGAGGATGTGTGGTCAAATTCGGTTGTTTTAATAGTTTCAGATCAAGACAGGATAATGCTCCCTTTCTGAGTATTAGTTAAGCCATTTTAAGTGATCCAGCTACCTTTTGGAGCTTTAATTTGAGAGCTTTTCCTCAATTCTCTAAGCTCATTTGCAAAGTAAAAAGATCTTTGTCCATGTTTTTTTAGCCTTTGTATCACAATCTTTGCAAGTATCCATCACAATCTTTGCAAGTATCCATTCGAGGACATGACAAACATTTTGTCTTTAACTTGGGCATCACCGCGTACACGCATTTTTAGGCAAATCTTAGCTGACGTCCAATGTGATCTTCAATGTTCTCATTGGCTCTGCAAGTTGCCATGATCTCTTCTCATTGAGTATTTGCAATTAGTAAAGATGGTTACGGCTACGCCCCCCGGTGTTACTTTTAGCTTGCCTTTCTTCATCTTCATCATGGTGAAAAATTTAGTTTCCGTGGCTTTGGTAACCTTGAACTATGGTTTAAAGGACTTGGAACAGCTGTCAAAATTTTTGACTGATTATTATAAAATGATAGAAATATTACTGTTATTTGTTAAATCTTCACAAAAATTACAGTAATTATATAAAATCTTAATCAGAATTTCGGAACACAAGGTGTAACAAGAGATGCTATTGTTTTTTATTGTAAAAAATTACAGATCATTCAAAGATGAAGCTGTTATAGATATGGAAGCTGTTGGGCTTAGCGATCACAAAGATTGTCTTCTGCATTATCGTAAGAAATCATTTCTTCCGGTTATTTCCATTAACGGAAAAAATGGTGGTGGTAAAAGCAACGTGATCCGCGCTTTCTGGCTAGCAACTCAGTTCATTAATAATGCCCAGCGATCTCAGCATGAGACAGCTGAGGTTCCCGTAACTCCTTTTGAACTTAATGATTATTCAAGAAATGAACCTACTTCATTTGAATTTGAATACACCAATGACGGAATATGGTTCAGGTACGGTTTTTCAGCAACCAGGAAACAGATCACCCAAGAGCATTTGTATTGGGCCCCGAACGGACAAAAATCTATAGTTTTTCAGCGTTATTTTCAGGATTTTGTGTTTCCTTCTAACAGCGAGAAAAAAAATAAGGAGTTGATCAGTAAGGCCGTGGGGACAAATCAGTTGTTTTTTGCTGTTTCATGCACCATGAATTATGAGCCTTGTATTAAAGCCATGAAATGGTTCAGGGAAAAAGTTGTATTCTCAAAAAAATATTCTGATTTTGGAAGTAGTATATTTGAATACAGAGAAGATCCAGAAATGCTGAAATCTGTTCTGGAAAATATAAAGAAAGCAGATCTCGGTATTTCTGATATGAAGTTTGAGTTCGATAATAAAACTTTATCAGATGTGAAAGAACTTTTAAATAATCTTCATACTGATGCAAAAAAACAGATAACAAATGCTTTATTGCAATTTAAAAACAGTTTATCTGCTAATTCAGGGAATTATCTCGAAAACGTACAATACAATGATTTGAAAACAACATTATATCATATTGGTTTAAATTCAAAAGGTGAGAAAAAAGAATATCCGTTAAATTTATCAGATGAATCAGATGGAACCATCAGGCTTATGGCTCTTGCAATTGCCATAGGATCTGCAATTAAAAACGGTGGGATCTTGTTCATCGATGATATAGAAGATAAGTTACATCCTAAAATTGTCGAATATATAATCAACAGATTTCAAAAAAACAATCAAAACGATTCACAATTGATTTTTACTACCCATAGCGTAGATATAATGAACAGGGAGTTGTTACGAAGAGATCAATTGTATCTTGTAGATAAAAATGAATTGTCAGGGACATCCAGTCTCTATTCTGTTGCTGATCTTTCTGTAAGAAATGATGAAAAGATTGGTAAATCGTACCTTCTTGGAAAATACGGTGCAATTCCGCATATCCAAGAGAAGTAGTTGCAATGTCAAAATAACAATTTAGAGTATAGTTCTTATATTTTTTTGGGGAGGGACATGGCAAATTTTGGTTATTTAAATATAATAAAACATCATTTAATGACGTTGCAAAATTTAAAAAAACACTATATTACTTAAGGAGATAGATTATGTATGGAATAGTTGCTTCCGCTATTGCATTTGTATGTTTTTTTGTAGCTTTATTTATGATTTTGAGAGTTTTTTCTAAAGTATGATCAAATTATAAAGAAGGCTGATCTTTGCCGTGCCGTGTTTTTTTGAAAAATTAATGTAAATTTATATTCAGGCTCTTATAATTATGAGATTTGTTGAATTGTGCATGGTTTTAAGTTTTTTAAAAGTATCGATGCCCGAAACTACCTGATGAGAAGTATTAAGAAATGGCCAGCAATAGTCAGGATAATTAAGTATTCAAAAAAATTTTAATGTACATAACCAATAGTTATTAATGCGTATAAAGCTTTTGATTATTGAAAATATTTTAAAGAAAATAAGCTTGATAGTAATAAATATTGTTGCGTTTAAA
>CALBLB010000087.1 GCA_937896115.1 uncultured Succinatimonas sp. | reverse complement strand
CGGTTACTGCTTGAATTTGCAATCGAAGGACGTCGCAGGGTCAAAGATCAGTTGTGTCGTATCGATGATACATTCGATAAAACCGCTTTCGTTTATTTTGAAAATAGCGATCCTGTACGGAAAACGGAAGTGTTTACTGCTGAGGCTCTTGAATTCGGCAAAGATGCAGAGAAGGTGGCGCCGCAGGAAAATTTCTCTGAGTCAGTATCCTCTGATGAACCTACGTCAATAAATCATTACGAACAGGATGCGAAAAAATCGGCAGCTGAAGCATCTTCTTCAAAGATTGTACTTAAACCGCATCAGGAAACAATACGAGACGGAGCACGCGGATTCTCGTTTGAAGATCAGATCATGCCTTATCTCGAAGGATCTTTCACCAACAGCGTAACTTCATGGAGTTTTTGATCCTGCTTATAAAAAAGAATTGGCCAGGGAAGGAGGTAAGCGTTGAACTTACCACCTGTTTAAATGACGAGGATCAAAATTTAGCTGCCAAACAAGAAGATAACTTCACACAAATGCGAGATTCCTGTGAACGCTACGGACTGCATTTCTCTTGGGAATACGTCGATCCCCATAGTATTCATGCTCGCTACATCACGGCAGATTCCGGGTGGAAGATAAGTTTGGATCGCGGATTTGATGTGTTTCAAAAATATGATCAAAGCGCTTTTTGCGTAGAGAATTATTTACCGCAATTAAGAGCCTGTCGAGGATTTGAAGTGACTTTTTTGGAGACAGAAAAATAATGAAGCAACAGATATAAAATTTAAAAATAAAAACAAGAAATCACCTCAAATAACATATCAGGATATTTAAATGAAATTATTAAAACATTTTGTAATATTTACTGTTAGTTCATTAATTTTAGCAGGTTGTGCATATAACGGATTGGTATCAAATGACTTTCATAAGGTATATGGTAATTCTGAGAGAAAAGCTTTGGCCAAAGTAGGTTTGCTGTATACTAAAACTCCTAAAAGTGTTAAATACGGCCAAACTGTTGACTATACAGTTAAGCTGGATAATTCCATTTACGCATTCAAAAATGAATTAGCCTCTCATTTTAATGAAGTTGAAGTAATCAAAGACCCTTCAGAATGCAAAGATTGCAATGTTTTTGCAGCATTAACTCTGGGAGTTAAGATTTTTCAATTGAAAAATTTATATACAGGAGGAGCAGAGCTTGATTTTATTTCTTCAGACGGAAATGCTATAGCTTCATTTACATCAGAAACAGAAGGGGACGCTACTCCTCCTGCCGACGTTACCGCTTCTGGTATATTATCTCAGGCATCATTAGGTCTGTTATCAGCAGTAGCAATTCAAAAATACGGTACTTTTATTACCGATGTTACTCAACAGGCTGTATCTGAAATGGCATCAGAAATCGGCAGAAAAGTTCGTAAAGAAAGGATGCTGTCTTATGATGCTTTCGATCCGTCACAGCAATTGCAAACAGAAACGATGCAGGCAAATTCAGAATATGCAAAATATGAAGATGCAGTGGTAGTTTTAAGTACTCAGTCAGGACTTGGAAGTGGATTTTTTATCGATAATAACGGTTTAATTCTTACCAATGCTCATGTGGTTCATCATGTCGGAAACAAAATAATTGTAACGATGAAAAACGGTAATCAAATGATAGGAACCGTCACGGCATTAAACGATATAAAAGATATCGCTTTGGTAAAAGCAGATATTAAAAATTCTTCTTATTTAAAATTGGGTGAAGATAAATCATTTGTTAAAGGTGAAAGTGTTTTGGCAATTGGGGCGCCGAAAAGTCTTGTGTGGTCCGAAACCAAAGGTATCATCAGCGGAAGTCGGAGCATCGACCAAACCCGCATGATTCAAACCGATACTGCTATAAATCCAGGTAATTCCGGTGGTCCGTTGATTTCATTGAGAACCGGTAAGGTTGTAGGTATGAATACATTCAAATTAAGAAATACAGAAGGATTAAATTTTGCTGTGTCCGCTGACGAACTTAGCAAATTTGTAGAAAATCATAAATAAACATTTAAGGTACATAAGTCTATCAGAGATACTCTATTTCCTCTGATAGATATAACTTATATAATATAAAAATGATTGTTCAAAATATTTACCATTTTTTTTCAAATTTTATAGCTTTTATTGGGACTTATATTTCTAACGATTGTAGTTGTTGGATTATAGCGGCTATTTTTATAATCTTTTCTGTTAAATTTTTACCTAATTGGTTGCGATTGAGAAAATCTTTAAAAAAAGCAAATTTAATTTTATCAAGTTCTAAAAGCATTAGCGACTGGAATGATATTTGCCCTAAAATCGAGAAATTACCTTATTTAGGAGATTATTGGTCAATATTTTCTGACTATGTATATTCAGAAACAGAAAATAATCAAATACAACTCAGATCTATACATGATCCAGGAGAATTTATTAACGAGGAAAATTTATATGAAAAGAATATAAATACTATTTTATGTAAAGCAATCCCTGGAATATTAACTGGTTTTGGACTTTTTTTTACTTTTATAGGA
>CALBLB010000086.1 GCA_937896115.1 uncultured Succinatimonas sp. | reverse complement strand
GCGGAGTGTTAGCTCCGGTACACGGCAGCGTGACTTTAGGCAAAGGGATACGCATCGGGTATTTTGCTCAGCATGAACTTGAATCGCTAAAAGGTGGTATGTCAGCACTTGATCATCTCCGTGCTTTAGATCCTTTGGCCAAAGATAAAGATCTGCGCTCATTTCTCGGCTCTTTTAGCTTTTCAGGAGACAAGGCTTTATCTTTAGTATCCACAATGTCAGGAGGAGAGCAAGCAAGACTGGCATTGGCTATGATCGCTTATCAGAAACCCAACTTATTGTTACTTGATGAGCCCACCAATCATCTTGATCTTGATATGCGCGAGGCTTTATCCGTAGCCTTGGCTTCGTATCCCGGAGCATTAATTCTGGTATCGCACGATCGCTATTTGCTTGAAGCAATAGCTGAGAAATTCTGGTTGGTAGATGACGGTAAAATTGAAGAATTCGCAGGTGATCTCAATGATTATCAGGATTATTTGATAAAGAAGAATAGAGAATTCGCAGAAAAGCTTCGTCAAGGTCAGGCCGTAGTTTCAAAAAGTGCTGCACTTGAATCAAAACAACAGATCAATGCAACAGGACGTAAAAGTAAAGAGCAAAAACAGCAGGATGCCGCTTTCAGACAAAGTATTCGTCCATTGAAAAGCGCTATAGAAAAGCTTGAAAAAGCCATGCAAACACAAAAAGATAAATTGTCTAAAATAGACGAGGCATTAGCTGATCCTGCCATTTATCAAAATGACAAGGCAAAAGTAGAAGCTCTTTTAAAAGAGCGCGCCGAAGAAAGCGCCGTAAGTGAAGATCTTGAAATGCAATGGCTTGAAAAATCTGATGAACTTGAGAAAAAAACTTTGGAATATGAAAAAGAAACGTCCTAAAGACTTTTAAAAGATCAGAGCAATACGATAAGGGGATCTCCCGGTCCAATTGAGATCTTGAGTGTGACAAAGGATCCTCTTATCAAGTTCCAATGGAATTTACTTATGAGGACAGCTAACTCCCCGTTAACATAAATATTAAATCGTTTCAAATTCAATAAATTGCCTGACTTTTTGAGAGAACACCAAGGCAAGGCGCAGATGTTGAAGTCTATTTTCGTTCTGCTCGCCGTATTGTCTTGATTTAAGCTGTGCTACGGCTTCGTTTAAAAGTTTCTTAGGATTGTCCTGCTCTTTGGCAAACTTAAGCTCGATAACCCAATAGCGGTCTTTTACTTTAGATTCCAAGTCGGAGCGGCCTTTGGCATTGTGAGTTTCTACAAGAGGATTGATGCCGCCTAGTTTTAAATAAAGCTGGATATAGGCTCTTAAGGTGGCTTCGTTCTTTACCGGGTAGTCCTTATAGTCTACGGATAAAAAGAGTTTGTTTAGAGTAGCCACCACCGTTTCAGGACTTTTAGTTCCGAAAAGTCCTATGGGACCGTATCCAATCACCGAAGTTACGGTACGGTTGCCCAAGACCATTTCGGTATAGAGCTTGGCCATGGACTCGGAGACTTCGGCATTGGGGTAATTTAAGGTTACCGTCATGTCCTCGACAAAAGCACTTTTAATTGAGAGGTAGCCTGTCTGATACAGCATTACGGTATCGCTGAATTCACCGTTTAAGCCTCGGTAGTTGGTTAAATCGTCAACTCCCAAGACGCGTTCCTGTCCGTATTCTTCAGGATTTTTTAAACTGTGCTCTTTGATATATTGCTCTAGTACCGTAGGCAGTCCTGCCGAGTTGTACCAATAATTTAAAAAGCCGTTGTCAGGA
>CALBLB010000085.1 GCA_937896115.1 uncultured Succinatimonas sp. | reverse complement strand
ACTCTGGTCAAAACCGGACTAATTTTGGTAGCCGGTGAAATATCAACCACTGCCAATCTTGATTTGGAAGCACGCGTGCGCAAGACCGTATGTGATATAGGTTACAACACGTCAGAAGTCGGTTTTGACGGTCACTACTGTGCTTTTATCAACGCAATAGGCAAACAATCCCCTGATATCAATCAGGGCGTGAGTCGCCAGCGTCCTGAAGATCAGGGAGCAGGAGATCAGGGGCTGATGTTCGGCTATGCCTGTAACGAAACTCCGGTACTGATGCCGGCTCCCATTACCTTTGCACATATGTTGATGCAACGACAGTCAGAATGCCGTCGCTCGCATCTTCTGCCTTTCTTACGCCCGGATGCCAAAAGCCAGGTCACCGTTGAATACAACGACGACGGTAGCATCGCAGGTATCGATACCATAGTGCTTTCCACTCAGCACGATCCCAACGTCACTCAGGATCATGTGCATGAAGGAGTTATGGAGGAGATCATCAAGAAGGTGATACCCTCAAAGCTTCTTACCAAAAACACCAAATACTTTATCAATCCCACCGGACGCTTTGTCATCGGCGGTCCTGTAGGTGACTGCGGCGTTACCGGTCGCAAGATCATTGTAGACACTTACGGCGGAGCAGCTGCTCACGGCGGCGGGTGTTTCTCAGGTAAAGATCCTTCGAAGGTTGACCGCTCTGCTGCCTATGCTGCAAGGTATGTTGCCAAAAACGTCGTCGCTGCAGGGCTTGCCAAACGTTGTGAACTGCAGGTGTCCTATGCTATAGGTGTGGCAAAGCCGGTATCAATCTCAGTCAACACTTTCGGTACCGGAATTGTTTCCGATGAAAAAATTGCCCGCGCGGTACCGGAAGTATTCGATCTGCGTCCTTACGGACTTATCAAGATGCTGGATTTGTTACGCCCCATCTATCTGCCTACTGCAACTTACGGGCATTTCGGTCACGATTCCTATCCTTGGGAAAAGACCGACAGAGCGCAGATGTTAAAAGACGCAATCTGATCTTAAAAAAGCAGACGAAAGTCTGCTTTTTTAACCTAAGCGTAATTAAAACACCACTTCCTGATTGAGTACCGAAATATCATCTTCCTCAAGATTGTCGTTTTGCGCACGCTTTACTATTTCTTCTTTTGAATAAACGTCTTCAGGATAGACCACTACTATACTGCGATCCCCGTTTTTTAAGAAATTATGCTCGCCAAAGTCTGTATAACGCGTAGCTCCTACAGAAATCATTAAAATTTCAGGATACCCGGCCGCCTTAAGATAATCTCCGATTTTTTCTGCAGGGCCTTCGCATTGCTGATTATTCACTCTGTCAAGACACCAGTTGATAAGTTTTGCATAGAAATAACTGTAATCGCGGACAGCAGAATCTTCACCGTAAGCATGAGCTATACCGTCGCGGATCAGGAAACTGGCAATACGGTAGCGATCCAGGATCCCTCCTTGTGCAAATGAATCGATTTTAAGCTGGTTCGTTGCAAATCCTTTGGATGACGGTCCCCAATTTTTCTTCTCGCTGATCTTTTTAGCTCCTCGTTTTCTTATGGAGCAATCATTGGACGCACCGAAAAGAAACGGCATCAAATCAACGAGTCTGCCGTCTTGCCATTTGGCTTTGCATACTATGGCGCATTCAGGCTCAATCTGAAGTTTTTGTTCTCCTTTGGGAAAAATAATGCGATACTCGTCAAAAGGATAAACTGTCAGATAAGCAGGTACATTTCCAGCGGACTCAACTGGAATATAGGTTGGAAATAGAGCTTTCGGAGCATTGGCTTCTGCTGTCTTCACCTTGGTGAAATCAACGGCCTCGCCTGCCTGCTCCAAATGACCGGTAAAATTTCCAGCTACGCCGAAACACGCAGCGGTACGCAAATCAACAAACATTGATGACTCCTAATCTCAATTATCCGCACATCAAACGATGGGCAGATGTTGTCTATTTGGTCTAAAGTATACAAAGTTCCTTAGTTTTCTCATGGGATGCATTCGTGAAATTAAAAGATTTATGTAAAAAAATTATGGTGCTGTCATTTTCCGGTTTGATTTCTTTTCAAACTTTTGCACTTGAAGATTTTCAAACGGCCAAACGCATCATGCCTTCGATTATGAAACAACTTGAAAATCCGACCACTCTTTATTGCGGATGTCCTTTGAATTTCAACAAAAATCGTTACACTCCGGATCTCAAAGCCTGCGGTTATCAGGTTAGAAAAAATGCAAAACGTGCTGCCCGCATAGAAGCGGAACACATTATGCCTGCCTGGGAATTTGGACATCAGCTCAAATGCTGGCAGGAAGGCGGACGCAAAAAATGCGAGGCAAATGATCAAAAATTTCGTATGATTGAAGGAGATCTGCACAATCTTTATCCTGCAGTAGGCGAAGTAAACGGCGATCGCAGTAACTTCCGCTACTCTGAGTGGAATGCTCAGGGTATGTACGGACAATGTGATATGGCAATAGATTTCAAAGGCCGCCGTGCTCAGCCTCCCAAAAGAGCCCGCGGACTTATCTCAAGATCCTATCTTTACATGGCTCAAAAATGGGGTATAAAACTTTCACCTGCTCAAAGAAAACTTTATGAAAGCTGGAATAAAATCTACCCTCCTACCAAAGACGAATGTAAATGGAACAATCTGGTAAAAAAAGCTCAGGGAGATGACAATACCTTTATCTCAACAGCTTGCAATACATTAACATACTGAAAATTAAATAATAATTAAGGATTTAATCATGCCCGCAGGTAAATTGTCACTTGGAGCGAACTCTACAACTTATTTTGACGAATATAATCCCTCCGTGCTTCGCCCCATAGAACGAAGTTTGGGACGTGCAGTGCTTAAACGTAAAAGTTTCAACGGTTTTGATCTCTGGCACTTATATGAAATAACTTTCCTTAACAAGCTGGGTATTCCCAAAGTATGCTGCGGCACGATCAAGATTGATGCTAAAAGCCAATACATAGTTGAATCAAAATCTTTAAAACTCTATTTGCTCTCTTTTACCATGACCAAATTTAAAGATTTAGCAGAGGTCTGTGCCGTAATAACATCGGATTTGGAAAGAGAACTAAAAATACGTCCTGAAGTTAAGCTTTGGGATCTTGAGTATTGTCCTTTCATTCCCCAAAAAAATGACGGAGTATTAATCGATACGGAAACGCCGCCACGCATTGTCTACAGTTGTGACGATACCCTGCTGGTACCTTCAGCAGAAGGTATGACGGTTCGTGAAACATTACGTTCAAATATATTGCGTACCTTATGTCCTGTGACAAGCCAGCCTGATCATGCTGAGGTAACGATAAGTTATGCCGGAAAAAAAATAGATCATGCAGGGCTTTTTGCCTATCTTATTTCCTTGCGTTCACATCAGGGCTTCCACGAACAATGTTGTGAACTGATATTCTCAGATATCATGGAAAGACTGCATCCTGAAGAACTGACGGTTTGTTGTTCCTTCACCAGGCGCGGAGGCATAGACATCACTCCGATACGCAGTACCCTGTCAAAAGTATGTGAAATTCCCCGCACTCTCAGGCAATAAAACTTGCACTTAACACTGCCTTGTTAAAACATTAACTTTTGGCGTTTAAACTTGAATGAATTTTAAACAAAGGACAAAATCATGGGTGTACAAGTAGTCTGGCCGTCAGGATCGATGGCACTGCTCAACCAAATAGAAGCCGACAGTATCTCAAATATCTATCAAGGTGAACTCTACCCGCTGTACCGTAACTGTTCTTTGGCAGTATTAAACAGCGGCAGCATAACTGACAACTCAAAGGAACTTCTTGAAAATTTTGAAAACTTTGACATTAACGTAGTTCGTACCGAACGCGGATTGAAAATAGAGCTGATAAATCCTCCTGCATCAGCTGTGGTGGACGGGCAAATCATCAAAACTCTAAGAAAACACCTGTACGCCGTACTGCGCGATATAGTACAGCTCAACATCTACAAACCAGATGAATTTAAACGAAGCATCAAAATTTCAGAGCCTTGCGACTTTACTACCAATTTCATCTTTCTGATCCTGCGTAACGCCAACGTATTAAATGCCGGAGTAAGACCGAATATAGCCGTATGCTGGGGAGGTCACTCCATTCCTCAAGACGAATACGACTACTGCTATGACGTCGGTTATCAATTGGGATTACGCAAAATAGACATCTGCACAGGATGCGGACCGGGGGTAATGGAAGCTCCCATGAAGGGCGCTATCATGGGACATGTATTGCAAAGAGCCACCGATAAATGTCGTCTTATCGGACTTACCGAACCTTCGATAATTGCAGCAGAGCCGCCTAATTCCATGGTATCGGATCTGGTGATTCTGCCTGACATTGAAAAACGTCTGGAAGCTTTCGTACGCCTGGGTCATGCCATGATCATCTTCCCTGGCGGTCCCGGTACGGCTGAAGAACTGCTCTATATACTGGCGTTAAAACTTCATCCTGCCAACAAGCGCAATATTTTGCCGCTTATTCTTACCGGAAACAAAAAATCCAAGCCGTATTTTGACACGCTTGAAAAATTCCTCATAGACTGTTTCGGTCCTGAGATCACCCGTTGTTATACCAGAATTGACGATGATGCACAGGCTGTTGCCTGTGAAGTAAGAAGAATGCTTGAAACTGTGACCGATCACAGAACTCTGCTTCATGATTCATATACTTACAGCTGGACTCTGAATGTTCCTGAAGTGTTGCAAAAGCCTTTTAAGGTAAATCACGACAACATGGCATCTTTGGATCTGCATCGGGATCAGGAGCCGTGGATGCTGGCTGCCAATCTGCGAGCGGCTTTTTCAGGAATAGTCTCAGGTAATGTAAAAGAAGAAGGATCCCGCGAAGTTAAATTACACGGTCCGTTCCGTTTGCACGGAGATCCTGAGATCATTGCCGGTATGGAAACTTTGATGAAAGACTTCATCAGTCAAGGCCGCATTCTGCTTTCAGGACGCGAATACACTCCCTGCTACGAATTATGTCCCGATTGAAAATGATGCCATCGTGACTAAAACCAAGTTGCCGCTTTCACTATCGGCAACTTGTAATTTGTTACCAAACATCATTGCAAGCAGTACCGATTAAAGAACAAGTTGCTTGAAAAACCTCATTTAAATCGGCCGTAAAATTCCCCATAAAGGCGTTTAGACTAAGTACTAGTACCGCAAGGCCTACTAACATCGAGACGGCAAAGCCCAATGAAAAAATATTAAGTTGAGGGGCTGCACGAGTCATAACCCCCAAAGTAAAATTCACAATGAGCATGGTACAAATTGAAGACAGCGCCATGGCTACCGCTGCTTGAAACATATAACTGCCGAATGCGGCAAGAGCATACAAACCGTCAGGCGGAAGCATCTTTGGTCCTACGGGAACAGTATTAAAACTTTCAAGCATGAGACCGAAAAAAGCCAGATGCCCGTTCATAGACAAAAATACCAACGTACTTAAAATAGTAAAAAACTGACCTACTACCGGAGCATTCGTTCCTGATACCGGATCGACCAAGGACGCAAATCCCAAACCGGTTTGCATTGCCACAGCCTGACCTGCCATCGTAAAAATCTGGGATAAAAACTGAGTCATAAAGCCCATAGCCAGACCTTTTATAACCTCAGATCCGACCGTCAACAATCCTTCCACGGAAAAAGGTATCAGTGATGAAGGCGATGCAGGAAGCGACGGCAACACGCAAACAGTAAAAGCAAGTGCCAGCAAGGCTCGTACAAACATTGGAACGTTTGCACCTGAAATCACAAAAAAAACTGCCAAAAAAGCGCTTATACGACAAAACGGGAATATAAACGATGAAAGACTTTCAAACAGTATGGGTTCTAAAAAATCCATGTCAGACAGTCCGCAGTTTTAGCCCAAAACCTGAGGGATCTCATCAATAAGCTCATGAAAGAAATTCATAAGTTTCTCAAGTCCCCAATGCGCTCCCAGCATTAAAGCCGCCACGGTGATCAAAAGGCGGGGCAGGAAAGAAAGAGTCTGCTCATTGATGGAGGTTGCTGCCTGAAAGACAGATACACACAACCCGACGATAAGCGAAGGTAAAATAGAGGCCGCAACCAAAAGGGCTACCAAGCCCAAAGCCTGTCTTACTATATCTACGAATGCCTCAGGTTCCATCCTCACCTCCATCCGTTATAGCGGTATTCCAAGTCCGAAACTCTGCACCAAAGTACCAGTGATCAAAGACCAGCCGTCTACCAAAACAAAGAGCATGAGTTTAAAAGGCAACGACACGATCATAGGCGACAGCATCATCATACCCATGGCCATGAGTATCGACGCCACTACCAAATCGATGATCAGAAAAGGTAAAAAGAGCATAAAACCTATTTGGAATGCGGTTTTAAGTTCTGAAACCATAAATGCAGGGATCACCACACGCAAAGGCAGATCCTCAGGGGCATCGACCTTGATATCCGCATAATCGGCAAATGATTTAAGATCACTTTCCCGCGTCTGCTCTATCATAAAATGTTTTAAGGGTTGTTGTCCTCTGTTAAAAGCTTCTCTGGCTTCAATCTGATCGTTAAGATAGGGTTCGATGGCATCAGTATAGATAGAGTCAAACACCGGTGTCATGATGAATACGGTAAGGAAAAAACCTATACCTATTAAGATCTGATTTGAAGGAGAAGTCTGCAATCCCAAAGCCTGACGTAAAATAGCCAGAACTACCACAATTCTGGTAAACGAAGTCATCATTACCAAAATTGAAGGTAAAAACGAGAGCAAGGTCATGAGGATCACGACCTGTAACGAAACACTGTAATCTGAAGTGCCGTCAGGATTGGTTTTTACGGTAAAAGCAGTGATATCAAGATCTGCTGCCGATGCGGTTGACAGAAAATAAAACATCAGCACACACAACAAAGTCGAAGCCGCACTTATAAAAAAAAGCCGCTTTAAAGAAGTCAGACTGCCGTTTACCGAATTTTCGATGTTCTTAAGAGACTTTTTTTGCATCACCGGAAGTCTCCTGTAAACAAGCTTTCTTACTGTTGGTCTGATCTTTGGTTGCCTGTCCGAGAGCCTGCTCAAAAACTTTATGATCAAGATCTTGTGTCTGAGTACTCAAGGTAAGATCGCATAAAAAAGACACATTTCCACTTGCCACCCCGATCAAAAGCACGCGTTCACCTACCTTAAGCTCTACTACTTTTTCTTTAGGTCCCACACTCACGGATGACAAAATCTGCATACGACCGCCTGATCCGAATTTTATTCTGGTCTTTTTAACCGCAAACGCCAGGATCACAATGACAGCTAAAACCACCAAAGTGGATAAAAGCCATGACAGCAGATCGCTTCCTGTTTTTAAACCGTTTTCCAAAGCATAGGCACAAACAGGCAAAAACAATCCCAAAGACAACAGATAACGCATCATTTTAATTTCTTGATACGCTCAACCTGACTTATAACATCGGTAAGACGTATTCCGAATTTGTCGTTTACCACCACGACCTCGCCGTGTGCTATAAGCGTACCGTTAACCAAAACATCCAAAGGCTCTCCTGCCAAACGCTCAAGCTCTATAACCGATCCCTGATTAAGTTGCAGAAGATTGCGTATGGAGATCTTGGCATGCCCTACTTCCATAGTTATGGTCACAGGTATATCCATTACGGCATCGAGTTTACGTTTTTCCTCGCGTGATAACGGTGCCTTACTCTGATCAACGGGTTCTTCGTCGTATTGTTCAAGTTCGGCCTTCTGTGAGCCGTCGGCAGAAGCTCCGGCCTGAGCTCCCGTCTCCTGCTCATTTAGCGCTGCAGCCCATTCGTCCGCAAGTTTCTGATCATCTGACATTTTTATAACCTTAAATTATCAATATCCTAATCGTCATCGTATTCTTCAATATCGTCCTCTTCACTTAAGTTCATACCATTGCCCTTAATGAAGGAGATCTCACTCTTCATGCTCTTGGGACGTTCCAATACCTTGCTGATTTTAATGGCAAGTTTATCTTTACTGCGGCCAAGTTTTGCATGAAATGACGGAAGATCTTCGATATAAACCAAAAGATCGTCAGGTATGTCTACGGGGATCACATCGCCTTTTTTGAAATTCATGATCTCACCTAAAGTCAAATCACAATCCAAAAGCTTCACCCGCATATCCACCGGAACATCCATAACCTCTTCGCGAAGAGCCCGGTTCCATCTTACGTCGGTATCACCTTTATCGGACTGAACACCTGCATCAAGAAGCTCCCGAATAGGTTCTATCATGGAATAAGGGAAACATATGTGAAGATCCCCGCTTCCCCCGTCCAAATCGATGTGAAATTTATTAACTACCAACACCTCAGAAGGCGAAACGATGTTGGCCATGGAAGGATTAACTTCGGAGTCTAGGTATTCAAACTCGGCATCCATCACCGGCGCCCAGGCTTCCTTATAGTCTACAAAAGACATTTTAAGAACTTTTTGGATGATACGTCTTTCCGTAGGCGTAAATTCACGGCCTTCTATCTTGGTACGAAAACGCCCCTCACCTCCGAAAAAATTCTCCACCAATATGAAGACCAGTCTTGCTTCCAAAGTGATTAAGGCCGTGCCTTTCAACGGTCTAAAGCGCACCATATTGAGTGAAGTAGGAACGTACAAAGTTTGCACGTATTCACTAAACTTCATCATCTGCACGCCGCTCCACGTCACTTCGGCACTGTGACGCAACATATTGAAAAGACTGATGCGCATATGACGGGCAAAACGCTCGTCAACCAATTCCAAAGTAGGCATGCGCCCGCGGACTATACGTTCCTGAGACCCAAAATCAAAAGGTTTGACTCCGTTGTCATCCTCAGGAGTTTCAGGTTTGACATCGTCTGCTCCGTGTAACAGAGCATCAATTTCTTCTTGAGTGAGAAATTCAGTCATCCGCGCACCTTATTGCATTACAAAATCGGAATAAAGCACTTGGTCCACCACCGGGGTCTTGGCAATTTCAGTCATTTTGCTACGAAGCGCATCCAATAATTTCATGCGCAGACGCTCACGACCTGACGGAGACAAAAGTTCTTCATAGCTTTGTTCCGACAAAACGGTAAGAGCGGTACTTGAAAGCAAATCTAAATGTTTTTTTGCAAGTTCTTCGTTCTTTGTTCCGGATACCACCAGTACCAGATCAGCAGAAGCCGAATGCGGGCGACCTGAATACATTAAATTAAACGCAAAAGGCGCATTGAATTTTACATACAATTCACGGTTCATCTCGGCTTCTTTGGCTTCCTGAGCCGCTTTTTGCGCAGCCAAATCCTCAACCGAAGGTTCAGGCGGTTCAAAAGGAGGCCAATTGAAATAATAAGCAGCTCCCGTATAACCGCCCGCGCCCAAAATCATCAGCAAAAATACTGCGATCAATAGCAATAATTTCTTACTGCGACGCGGTACTTTGATCTCGTCGTCTTCACCAGATTTTTTTTCAGCACTTTTTGCCATGTTCTATCTCCAAAGCTTTTGACATTTTAGCCCAAAGCCAAGGACTTCTTGGTAAATATTCGTTAATACGGTGATATCAGACATTCCATGACTGTCTTTAGGCAAAAAGATTAAGTCCGTCATCGTCGTTTTGTAAGTTTTCCTCTTTTTTATTTAAATCAGAAGAAATATCTGACGAGTTGCCGGCAAACAAGGTTTCTGACTGTTGCTGACTATCTTGACCGGAAAAACTCCCGGATCCTGAAAAACTGCCGCTCTCATTGCCTGAAGATCCTGCAAAATCGCCCATAAAGGTATCTGCATCTACGCCTTGATCAGCTAGTACCTGTTTTAATGATCCCAAACTATCCTGAAGCATTCTGCGGGTCGTCTGTTCTTCCGCAGCTACGGTAACGGCCACAGGTTGAGAACTTTCGTCAGCATCTACGGAAATCTCCATGCGGCCAAGCCCGTGAGGATTCAGCTCAAAAGTAAAACGTTTCATGTTCTTTGCAGCCATGCTCATTACTGCTTTTGAAATTTCTTCTGCATTTTTCTTAGCATCATTGGACAAAGTGAGCATGTCTTGTCTTAAAGAAGTTTGTATGTTTTCCTTCTGCACTCTACGGGCATCAGATACCCCTTGTGCTGCCCCGCTTAAATCCTCGGAAAATCCGTCCACCGAAGCATTGGCAGAAATTTTCTCTGCCGAAGCTAAGTTCTTGGGATCTGCTACCGTCTGATTGGAAGATATTTCGTCATTGCAAGCTGACAACTGAGTCTGATTTTTTGAAAGAGTTTGTCTCAAAGTTGCCAAAGCCGCATTGACTGATTGTTGCTGTGCATCCTGATTATTACCGGAAAAATCTTCCTGCCCACCAAAAGAGCTAGCCTCATCCTGAGTGCCGAATTTGGCAGCTATCTGCAATGAATCGTCTATAAAGCTAAGATCATCTGCATTGGCGGCAAGCAATTGCGAATTCTGTGCTTCAGAAGACTGCATTACGTTAACGTTTTTAACGTTTGTCTGAGCCATAAGCATGGCCATGGAACTTTGCTCTTTGTCCAAAACTACCTGCTCCTGATTAAGATTTGCCAAACTTTCGTTTTGGATAAGAGCTTTGTTTGCGTTAATACTTGAATTCGGCTGTTTCAAGAATGTATTGGCAACATTTTTAAGATCCGACGATTGCCCGTTTTTCAGTTGCTCGCTTTTAATGTTATTTACTTCCTGTTCGTCATTTCCAAACAGTGAAGTCATCCACGCAGTAACCGCTTCATCAGTGCTGTTTTGCGTCTTTTTAGCCGAAACATCTTTATCTTCATCATAAGATGAGGCAGTTTTTTCAACTACTTTTTTACCGGATACCTTATTGGCATCCAAACTTTGAGAAAAAGAATTTTTTTTATCCTGACCATTCACAGCCAGTTTATTTGAATTGCTGCTTTTTTGCGATGATGATGTTCTTGCTGATCCTTGTCTTGAATTCTGAAGATCTTTCATGGCACTGAAAATGCCGTTTATTCCCTGCATCCCACTTTGTACATCACCCACACCGTTTAGCATGGCAGCAAAATCAGCGCCTAAAGTCGAACTGTTTTTTCTGCCGCCTGCGGCATAATTTTCCGTACCGGTATTTGTTGTCGTTGTAATGGTCTGCATGGTAACGCTCCGATTTTCAAGTTCTTTTGATAGATACCGCTTTAAAAAAAAAGTATCTATCCTTGATAACGAAAACTTAAGCAATTATCTTGCCAACTATTAAGATCTCCAAAAGTTCTTGACCATCAAAACTCCTTAACCTCAAGATCATAAAACTATGATTGTTTATTTTGTTCAATAAGCAATCTGGCCTGACGTGCGGTTACAAATTCGTCATTCATCCTGGCTTCTGCCTTATTCTGTGCTTTTATCGCCGCCAAACGATGCCTTTCAAGCAGACTTTCTATGATGCGTCTGTCCTGCCTTGCTGTAAGGTAATTCTGCCTTAAGATCTCAGAGCGTTGTTTTAAATCTTCCAGCACTTTTTGCTGACGTTCGTAAGTCGTATCCAAACGATCGATGAAGCCCTGATAAGCCAGATAATGCTGTACCGATAAATCTTTTCCCTGCTGTCCTGCAAGCTCTTTAAGATATAGCTTTTTAAAAGCATCAAGTCTGTTAAGTTGCGCTTCAAACGCTTCGATTTGCTTAAGACTTTCAGCCCACTTTCCCCTCTCATCATCCTCATGCTTTTTTCTAAGCTCAAGAACTTTGGTCAAAGCACGATCATCTGCCATTTACTGTCATCCCTGACGATCGCTGCGGGTAAAGGCATTATTTTGTACAGCATTGGTCTTCGGCACCTGTGGCTGCTGTCTTTGCAATTGCTCCGTACGTTTCTGTGCATCGCCGATTAAAATCATGGCAATTTTTTTCATGTCCTCTACGCTTTGTGCATAAGGGATCACCGCCCTAAAATCTTGCTGGGTAAATTCGTCGATATAAGGATGGATCATTACGGCCTGATCAACTCTGGGATCAGAGCCCTGACGATAAGCGCCGATCTGAATAAGTTCGCGGCTTTCATTGTAGGTTGCCGTACACTGCCTTATGGTACGCGCCATCACCAAATGCTCCTGAGTAACCACTGCAGGCATAACTCTGGAGATAGATTTTTCCACATCAATGGCTGGATAATGCCCAGCATCTGCCAAGGCTCTTGATAAAACGATGTGACCGTCTAAAATCGCACGAGCCGAATCTGCAATGGGATCTTGCAAATCATCACCTTCTGTAAGTACGGTAAAAAATGCCGTAATGGAACCCTGCTTACCGTTTCCCTGACCGGCTCTTTCAACTAGCGCCGGAAGTTTTGCAAACACCGAAGGCGGATATCCCTTAGTTGCAGGAGGCTCTCCCACTGCCAATGCAATTTCACGCTGAGCCATAGCATAGCGAGTAAGAGAATCTATAAGCAGCAGGACATTTTTTCCCTGATCGCGAAAATATTCGGCAATTGACAAAGAAGTTTCACAGCCTTTAAGACGCATTAGCGGCGAAGCATCGGCAGGAGCTGCCACCACCACACTGCGCCTGCGTCCTTCTTCACCTAAAATTTCGTCGATAAATTCTTTAACCTCGCGACCGCGTTCTCCTACAAGTCCGACGACCGCCACATCGGCAGAACTGCCTCTGGTCATCATTCCCAAAAGTACGGATTTACCCACGCCGGATCCTGCAAATAATCCCATGCGCTGCCCTTGTCCTACCGTAAAAAGCGCGTTGATACAACGTACGCCTACATCCATAGGTTCACGTATAGGACGCCTGTCCATGGGATTTACACGTCTTAAAATTCTGCGACTGCTGCCCTTACGTATCAAAGGTCCCAAACCGTCAATAGGATGTCCGGCACCGTCAAGTACCCTTCCTAAGAGAGCATCACTGTACGGGATCTCATCCCTATCCCCCAAGGGCACCACCAGATCTCCGTTTTCAACTCCGCTTATTTCCTCTGCGGGCATAAGATAAGTTGTTTTGCCGGAAAAGCCCACAGCCTCGGCAAACATGGGACCGCTGCCGGTTTCAATGCGACAACGCGTACCTATAGGAACCTTTATACCGGTACATTCAAGAGTAAGCCCCACTACCCTGCTCAATCTTCCGCAAAGAGGCGGCAATACTTCTTTTGTAGGAAGGGTTATTTTTTTAAGACGATTCAGCAGAGAATTCAAACGTTATTCTCCTCTGTTTTTAAATCTTTTTGATCAGAAATTTGTCGATTTGATTGAGCCTGAAAAGATCCGTCCATAAGATCCTCTATCAAAGCTTTTACCCTGTCCTGCATCTTCCATTGGATCTCGGAGTTTCCGTCTCCTACGATCACATCGCCTGAACCAAGCGACTCATCAGCCTTTAAATTCCAATGCTGCCTCTGCATATATTCACGACCTAAAGTTGCCTCACACAAAGCAAGATCGTCAGGATTCATACTTATACTCACCGCGGCGTGCTCGTTCTCAGGTAACAATGACACGGCTTTTAGTATGGTATTTTTTAAAAATTCAGGATCACTTTTAAGTTCACGCCCTGCAAGGACGGCAAAGAGCTGTCCTGCAAGTTTTACTAACTCTGATGCGACCTCTTCATCGACCTCACGCAAAGGATCTGCAAGCGCATCTGCCAAAGAACGGAATCTTGATATCTGCTCATTGATTAAGTCTTCACCTTCTTTTAAGCCCTGAGTCCGCCCTTCTGAATAACCTTTCTCCTTGCCTTCGTTTAATCCCTGCTCTAAGCCTTTGGCATGCCCTTCGTCAAAACCTGATTTGAAACCTTCATCATGTCCTTCTTCTCGACCTTTGGCATATCCCTCATCATGTCCCGCTTTATAACCGCTTTCTCGCCCTTCATTCTCAGCTGCCTGTCTTAATTCATCAAGCATAGCTGCAGTGACAGCCTGCTCATCTTCTTCTTTGGCAGGGGGCTCATCGACAATTTCCTGCTTTTTCACGCTTTGAGCTTCAAGCTCCGCTTGTTGTTGCTCTTGACGTTGCTTACGCTGTCTTGAGAAAAAATCAGAAGGATATCCCAACGCGTTGGTACTCTCCTCATCTCCCTCATCGAGCATAGGCCATTCTTTGACCGTCCATTCTGCTACCTTTGACGCATCCACAAGCGTGCTGATTTTTCTGTCGTAGCGGGCGTCGGTATGATCAGGTTCGTTACTTACCACGTCGTCTGAATTGATGATGTGAACTTTTTGTGCCATGTCTAAATGTATTCAATAGATTTCTTCATGACATTAAATCAAAGAACGTCTTCAGTATCTCAAAAATCACCTTTTGACAAATACCAAAAGAAAAATCGCTGTTTTAATGTCAAATAAAGTCGTTTCCGCCTGAACCGCGGCTTAACATGATAGAGCCTGAATCTGCCAATTTTCTTGCGATATTGAGAATATCCTTTTGAGCACTCTCGACATCGGCAATCTTGGTAGGTCCCATTGCAGCCAGATCTTCACGCATAGCATCCGCAGCACGAGACGACATATTTTTGAAAAATTTCTCTTTGAGAGAATCGTCCGCTCCCTTGAGAGCTTTTTGCAAAACATCCGTCGGCACATCGCGAAGGAGAGTCTGAATGGATCGATCGTCCACGTCGCTTAAATTCTCGAAGACGAACATGAGATCCTCGATTTGAGTACTGATCTCTTTGTCTTGGGATCTGATGGCATTCATAAGCTGAGTTTCCGTCGAAGAATCGAGGAAGTTCATGATATCCGCAGCAGATTTCAGACCGCCGATCTTGGCAGACTGAGAACCTGCAGATCCTGCAAATTGTTTTTCCATGATCTCATTTAATTCCTGCAAAGCCGCCGGTTGCACTTCTTCCAAGGTGGCTATACGCATAATAAGATCCAATCTTACGGGCTCTGGGAATTGCGCCAGGATCTGCGCACTTTGTTCCGGCTCAAGATATGAGAGTACGATAGTCTGGATCTGCGGGTGCTCATTTTGAATGATGCTGGCAACCTGCCTTGCATCCATCCATTTTAAAGAATCCAAACCGCGCGATCCGGTACCAAGATTGATTTGCTCCACAAGATTATTGGCTTTATCCTCTCCCAAGGCGGCAATTAAAGCATTACGGACGAAATCCGAATTCCCAAGTCCGAGATTGGAGCGCTTGGTAATATCCAGTAAGAACGCCTTGTGTACGGCATTTACCTGATCTTGTGAAAAATGTCCTGCCTGGCTCATGCTCATGCCGAGTTTTTGTACCTGCTTTGGCTGAAGCTTCTTAAAAATTGAAGCGGCATCCTCCTCAGAAAGAGAAAGCATAAGCAAAACCGCCTTTTGCAATCCGGTCATTCCCTGCAAAGCAGCTCTTTCATCATCACTGAATTCAAGGATCCCGGAATTTAAAGCAGGCAGCTTGCTGTTATTATTTTTTTCGCCTGCAGGCGCATTACCAAGTTGTGCCGGAAGATTGTCTGCCATTTAAAACCTGCCTAAAACTACTTATTAGATTGTCCTGCCTTATCTTTACCGTTCTCACCTTCTAACCATTCCATCAAAACTTCTGCCGCCAGATCAGGCTCATTGGATACCAAAGTTCTCACTGCCTTTAAAAGATCCGGTTCGCGTTTTAAGTTCGGCAACTCGATCCCGCCGCCGTCATTGATGGAATAAAGCTGATCTGCAAGTTCCTTGTCTTTGGTGATCAAATCGAGATCATCTTTGCCTTCAAGTGCCGAACTGTCATCCAGTTCCTGAACTCTGTCGGCTTCGGCATCGATAAGTTCCTGCTCTTCACGACGCAAAAGTTTGACCAGCATGGGACGGATCACAAACAGTACCAGGAAGATAATGACCAGTACGGCTCCGCCTACCCTCAACAGACGGAAAAAATAGTCCTGTTTATACCAAGGCAACACCGGAACGGCATCTGCATGCGGGAAACACACAGTTTCTACTTTGACAAAATCGCCGCGGTTTTCATTTAAGCCCAAACCGCCGCGTACCAAATCTGCAATTTTCAAAAGATCCGCATCAGGACGCGGTTCATAACTTACCAGTCCGTCTTCGTTGACCTTGCGTACATAATCTACCGCCACTGATACGGTAAGCCGCTGGACGGAGTTAGTCGGCCTTACCGTATGGCGCACCGTAGTATCTACTTCATAATTACGCACGGCCTCACGACTTTCTTTGCGATTATCTTTTGTCTGCTCTTCAGTACTTCCGCCTGTTCCGTTACGCAATTGCTGGGGAATGGAGGCATTGGCAGGAGGTTGATTGGAAAGAGAACCCGGTACTCCGTA
>CALBLB010000084.1 GCA_937896115.1 uncultured Succinatimonas sp. | reverse complement strand
ATCCAGAATTGCAGGGGAGTTTTGCGTAGCAGAACTTACAGCTGACTTATTGAAAAGAAGCAACGCAAGTAAGATCCCGTTATGAAAGGCGTATTTAATTCATATGATCTGTTCTTTTTATACGAGAAGGAAAGGCTTAACTACATCAACCGAGAGATGGCGATTTTAGACTACAACAGTGCCATGAGTAATGCCATAGAAAAGGCATAGCACAGGAAAATAATCTCGTAGCCTTGGCTAAGGACAGAAGACTGCTTTTGCAACAGTATTAAAAGCATCGATGTAAGATTCGGTCGTAATTTTTAAGAAATATCCTGAGTCAAAAGCGATGACGTATTCAGGCAAAATACAATCTGACTTTCGTCAGGAGATCTTTAGAAAGTCAGAAATCTTCAATATGTTGATCAAGCTCTGTAAGCCATCGGATCACTGAATTGCCAATTTTTGTATGAATTTTCTGAGTATATTCACTGCAGGTTCGACGCTGTCGAGATCCAACCATTCGCGTACGGTGTGTGCACCTCCGCCTATGGGACCGAAACTGTCTAGTACCGGAGTACCGACCTGAGAGATATGATTTCCGTCTGAGATCCCGCCTGATTTTACATATTTGGCAGTCAAACCTTCTTCTTGCAACACTTCGCTGACAAGAAGACGAAGTTTTTCAGCTCTCTTAAGTTTCAACATAGGCTGATTTAGTACCAATATTTTGTAGCTGGCATTTACATCTTTGCCGAAAGGTTTTGCAAATTCAGCTTTAAATTTTCGGTAGAAATCATCCCATTGTTCATTGGTCCAGAAACGCACGTCTATCCTTGCATGAGCATTTTCGGCAATGGCGTTGGCAATGGTACCTCCGTCTACTACCCCGAAGTTTACGGTGACGTTTTCATTTCTCAAGGCATTGATACGTATGATGCATTGTGCCAAGGCATCGACTGCGGATCGACCAAGTTCAGGACAGAATCCTGCATGTGCTCCCACGCCTTTTAAAAAAATGTCTATATGGGCTATGCCCTTGCGTTGCTCGGTATAAACACCGCGTTCGTTACCGCTTTCAAACACCAATGCAAAATCTGAACGCTTGGCATAAGAATCTATCCATTCATGTGAGTGGACAGATCCGGTTTCCTCATCAGGGTTTAGGCATACGGCGATCTTTACTTTTGAGAGTATATCTTTACCAAGAGAAGACAAAGCCCAAAGTATGGTCAAATCTCCGTCCTTCATGTCGGAAACGCCGCATCCAAAAGCCTTGTTTCCTTCTACGCGAAAAGGTCTTTGTGCGGCACTGCCTTTAGGAAAAACCGTATCCAGATGCCCTGACAAGAGCAGATCATAGTGTTTTGCATCCGGAGTATTGCTGGCAAACATGCCTTTGCCTACCTGCGATCCCAAATCCACGGTTTCAGAAAAGAAGCCTGCTTCTTTAAACCATTTGGCAAAAAGCTCTGCCTGAGTACTTACGCCTTTAGTATCGGTAGTACCGCAGTCTATATTGGCTGACTGTTCAAGTTTTTCAATAAAATCAGCCAGATTTTTGATGATCCCGGTCATGATCAGTCGGCCTTATAACCGTGTTTTGCGCCGTTCCATGCAGGAAGGAAAGCGCCTTTGTAAGCTTCTATTAAGGTGTCAGCTACAGCATCCGTGTGGTAGGCATCGACGACTTTTTTGTAAACAGGATTGTCCTTGTCTTCACTGCGGGCAACGATCACGTTAACGAGCTGCGCAGCAGCTTTATTGACTTTGGGATCGAGATTTTCCTGATAAATTGAATCTTTTGAAGGATCAAGATGAGCGGTAAAGGCATTGCCGCCGTTAATTAAAGCTGCGCTGACGTCAGGTAAAATGCGTGCGAGTATGCCCGATTCGGCTTCACGCAGTTCTATTTTTTTGACATATTCGGTGATATCTGCTTTGGTAGGAGTGTAGCCCTTGTCAGGGTTGACTTTGATAAGTCCTGCGCTTTCCAAAACCTTAAGTGCACGTCCGCCGTTGGTAAGATCCGACGGAATGGCAATGATGTCTCCGTCTTTTATGTCATCCATGGATTTGATTTTATCTTTGTTGTTGAATACGCACAAAGGAGTGATCAGGGTATCTCCTATGGATTCGATCTTATATCCGTTACGTTCGATATCATTCTTTAAAAAGGCTTTGTGTTGGAATGCGTTAAGGTCGATATCGCCGTCGTTTAGAGCGCGATTGGGTGTGGCATAGTCGGAGTATTTAACCAGTTTTACCTCGATGTCGTCTTTTTTGAGGATCTCATTTACGGTATCCCATTGGGCGTTGTAGGCTCCTACAACGCCTACTTTGACCACGGTGTGATCTGCATAGGCAGAAGAAGCTAAGGAAACGGCTAACACTGCGGCTTTTAATATTTTTTTCATAAAAACTCCTGACATTACTGTATTTACAGTATCGTATAAATCTTAAAATTACCATTAGTAATATATGTGCAAACTATTGCACGCAATGACGAGCAATGCAAGTGTTTTTTGATTGCGCTCAAATAACTGTACCTTTGCTGTAAGATCTCAGCCATATTTTCAGAAGAGATTATTGGAATGATCAAACTTGAGCATATAAGCAAAGTTTTCCGCGACGGAAAAAGAACGGTGGAAGCGGTAAAAGACGTATCGCTTGAGATAGCCC
>CALBLB010000083.1 GCA_937896115.1 uncultured Succinatimonas sp. | reverse complement strand
CATTCGGGATAAAAAGCACCTTGGTAAGTGAAAAAATTGCTTTGGTCTGTGCTGCTATTGCCAGATGATCATGGTGTACGGGATTAAAAGATCCCCCGAGTATGCCTATCCTTTCTTGTGAATACATGATGTTTGAAAGTTAAAAGTCTCGCAGCGGTTTGAATGCCATAACGTCAAAGTTCATTACGGCAGCACACATGTTTTGCAAAGCTTGCAAAGCCTGATCAAAACGGAAGGTACTCCAAAATTTTGAGGCTTTGGACAATTCTTCTGACAAATAGTCATAGAGATGATCTGGCATCTTAAACGCTGCTGTAGTTACGGCTTTTTGCATGTTGAGTGAGCGAATGCCCAGTGATGAAAAGAAAGCCGTACGTGCACGATAATCCATGCCGGCAGGATTTGAATGTTTGGTTGCAACAATGGCGCTTAAGGCGTTATCAAGTTGCGAAATCACCTGCGCGGTGGTTTCTGCAAGTGCGCTTGATCCCTGACAGAGGGTATTTAAGGCATTGAGAGCACGGGTACCGTTGCCGTTTAAAATCGCTTCGGCTATTTCAAAACCGGTGAAACGGCTGTCTTGGGAGGCACAACTGTCAAGCAGTTGCGGGGTCAGCATCACATTCGGACTGGTCATGGAAATAAGTTCCAGAGTCTGAGCAATGCTTACCAGATTGCCGTCAAAATTTGCGGCAATGTACTGAGCACATTCTTTGCTGCAACCAAGCTTTTGTTTTTGAGCCCGTTCAATTATCCATCTTACGAGATCGTCACCTTCAGGAGGATAGATGATCTCAAGGATCCCGCCACGCCCTTTGATGAAGGATATAGCTGCCTCGCTTACGGTTTTTAAGGCTGAGGTCTTTTTATCAAGAGCTTGGAAAGGTTTTGCCGGTAACTTTGCGTAAGTTGCTTGAATACGCGGAAGATCTACAACAATAACCACACCTTGGCGGATCCTCTGAGCTATCAGCATCAAAACCTGCGCTGCAGTTTTATTCATCTCCTTAAGATAAATTTTGATGATGCGATCGCCGCCGAAAAGCCCGGGATCGATAAGCTCGTTTTCCAAAGCTTTGAGATTTGCGTCTCCGGTAGTTTGGAAATCCGAGTTGGTGAAGATCATGAATTGAGCATCCGGCAATGCTTTTCTTGCAGAGGCGATCACGGCCTGACTGCGTTCATTTTTTATGAGCGGATCATCTGATGCAAAGATAGCGATCGGAGGACAATTCATGTTTAAAAATTCTCGTCGTTGATTTCAGGGGCTTCGTCTTTAAGCTTGGGTTTTATTTTTGGCAGTGAATAGCTGCGGTTTAAATATTGATCATCGCGATCTTTTTGGGAGTTGAGCACGGAAGATCCGTTGTTAAGATCTGATACTGAATACTGCTTTCCTTCGGAGATTTCCTTTTCATTTTGGTAACGTAAGGCATCCATGAGCGTTACTCCGGCGGGCACGGAGTCGTCTTTGATTGAGCTTTGAGGATCATCCTTTGATTCTGTTAACTGTGCAGGGGTGAGTACCTCAGAATCTGGATCCGACTGACGTCCGAGATAAGAAATGCGCATGACCAATTGGGAAGCCAGTTCGTCGTAAGTCTCGTCAAGCATTTCCTGAAATTCGTTTGAGGTTGCCAGAGCTTTGCCGGATTTATTAAGGTAGGTACGCGTGAGCGAATTTCTCATGAGCAAAGGACGGTGTCCGGGAATTTTCAGGATATCTGCAGTGGACACGATTAGATTGTATTCAAGTGCTGACATAAAGGCATTTACCGATACCAGCGGAGTGCTTACCCTCGGAGCGGGGATGCTTAATTCCGGTAAAGTAGGATCTTTTCCGTTTACCCCGTCATCACCGTAGCCGTCGGTATAAACTTTTACGCCGTGTACCCTTAGAAGATCTACAGTTTTTCTAAAGAATGAATTGTGCCAGTTACCGCTTACTTTAAGTGCCGGTACCGTCTGTGCCAAACTTACTTCATCGGGCAAATGAAAGCCGCAGGCAGAAAGCGTCAAAGCAGCAACGGTAAGGCAGGAGGCAAAAAGGAAGCGTAAGATCATGCATCACCCCAAAATAAGTACGACTTTAATCTTTAGACCGTACTCTGATTAAAACGTTTTGAAATTAAGCTTTGTTTAATTATTTGACAATTTTACAGCTTTGCGACGAT
>CALBLB010000082.1 GCA_937896115.1 uncultured Succinatimonas sp. | reverse complement strand
TATCTTCATATTGGGATTAAACGACAGCGAGTTCCCGAGAAAAGAGCATGCCCCGGGGTTTAACCTGCTGACGCTTAAGGAATTTTTCAGACGCGGTGACAGATCGCGCTCGATTGATGATCGCTACCTTTTTTTAGAGGCTTTGCTGTCGGCGCAAAAGAGCATCACCTTCTCCTTTATAGGAGCTTCGGCAGTAGACGGTACGGCCAAAAATCCGTCGGCAGTCATTCAGGAGCTGTGGGACTATCTTGATGACAATTTCAAAACTCCGGGAGATAAGGTAAAACCGCGCAACAGACTTACCTACAAGGCAAGATTGAACGCCTACGATACTTTAAATTATCTTCCTGAAGACAAGGACGACGCGGTTAAGCGTCTGCCTTCATTTGATGAAAAATGCTGCATAGGTGAGGTGCAGACGCGCGCGGAGACCGATCCTGCCAAGTTTTCTGCTGCGACAGGATGCAAACTGCCTGCAAATCTTTTGGTATCCTCACAGGATCTCATCGCTTTCTTTGCCAATCCGGCCAAAGCTTTTTTGCGTTATAACGGCATAGCCTGTCATCGTGATGATGAAGATCTCAACGATATTGAGGACTTTGCCTTAACCTCTCCTCTTGAAAAAGGCGAGCTTAAACAGAAACTTTTAAACGCTGCCGGTGACGAGCAGGCTTCAATCATGCTTAAGAGCCTTAAAAAAAGCGGCAAGATCCCTTACGGAGTGTTCGGCGAACATACTGTTTCAGAATTTATGCAGGAAAGTTTAAGACTCAAGCTGCGGATTAGAAATTTTCTTTTAGCAGAGCATTTTGCCGAAAATGCTTTTTATGAGCCTTATTCGTATGATTTTTCCTTAACTTTATCTGCAAAAGAATTGGGTTTGAATTTTGATACCAAAATAACTTTTGCTGCCAAAGCGCTGTTCCCGCTTTGCGTAAGTGAGTTTTGGAATAAGAAGATCGATTCTCCCAAACGTTTGTATGCCCTGGCTATAGGTGCGTTGTGTCAGGCTCTGGTTCCCGAGACTCAAAGACCTCCTAAGCGTTGTGCCGCAATCTTTGGCGCTGAAAAATACGGATCTTTTGAGCCTTTTACTCATGATGAGGCTCTTGAGGCTTTGAAGATCTTCATGAAATGGTATCTTTTGGGACTTTTAAAGCCTCTGCCGCTTTGGAAGGGGGCCGTCAGTGCTTATCTTGCCAAAGCCAAGAAAGACAAATCCCAGGAGGAGGCTCAATTAGATGCCGTAGGTGATTTTGATCATGAAGAGGATGCGCGTTTTATCTTTAAAAAATACGAAAATCTTTTGGATGAAAACGGCAGTCTTAATGAGCTGTGGCTTAATTTCGGCGAGGAGTGCTTCAAGCCTTTTGTAAAAGCTCATTGCCCGTGGCTTAACGCCTGAGTAAAGAATTTTGGAGATCATCATGAGTAAGCCTGCTGAAAAAGTCCAAAAAACAGCTTTGGATGTACTTAATTTACCGCTTGAGCGTTCGGCCATGATCGGCGCCAGTGCCGGAACCGGCAAGACTTTTACCATCACCTACTTAGTGTTGCGCCTCTTGCTTGGAGACGGTTGTTGCAAGAGATTTGATCTAGACGAGCTCTTGGTAGTGACTTTTACCGATGCGGCAGCCTCCGATCTGCGCGAACGCATACGTGCCAAGATCCGCGAAGCCAGAATGCTTTTTGAAGCGGTGTTGGCAGGAGATCTTAAAGCAGCGGAAAAAGCCGAGGAGCAACTGCTGTTACTGTGCCTAAAACGTCTTAACATAGAAAAAGCTCATTGGCAGGATAAGCTTGCAGATCCTGATGCATTGCAAAATGCCGATCTGCTGTTGCGCGACAGCCGCATCCTGCTTAAGGCCGAGCGCAGTATCGACGAGGCTTCCATCTCCACCATTCATTCTTTTTGCAACAGTTCGTTAAATCAGGTGTACTCTTTTGAGGCAGGCGAGGCTTTTGACGAGGAGTTGTGCAGTGTCGAGGATTTACAAGATCTTTACAGAGCATCTGATCATGAGCTGTGGCGCTCCCTCTTTTATAAAAACAGTGACGATGCCGAGGCTGTGCTTGCACTTTTGGGGATCTCATCTCCTGATGATCGCCTGATCACGGGAACAGTCAGGGATCTTTTGAAGGTAAGGTGCTCACATCGGGAAAAAGGAGACGGTGCGGTATTAGGTTTTTCGTTAAAAGGAGCATCCATTGAAGAGTATGCAGGGCATAAGCGCAGTGCCGTCAGGCAGGATCTGATAAAACTTGCGCGCAAAGTACGGGATGAAACTCTGGCATGCCGTGACGATTATCAGAAAATTTTACAAAACTATGCCGGAGCAGACTGCGGATGTGAAGATCTTGAAGCTTTTATCGCTGCCTTTAAGGAAGCTTCGTGGAAGAGATTCGGACTTAAAAAAACAGGGCAGATGAATGAAAGCGTCAAGGCTTTTACCACAGAGCTTTTTTCACAGCTTAAGTCCCAAGAGCCTGATCTTTTAAAGCTTATAAGCGTTGCAGGACTCATAGCCAAAAAAGGCTATGTCTATGAAGATTGGTTTAGCTTTGCCAAAGAGCTTTTAAAACTGCTTTCATCTAATCAGGCTCCTCAAATGCAGAGGGTGCTCTCTCTTTGTAAAGAAAGCGGAGATCTCGTTTTAAAATGCGGCCAATTAAAAGAGCGCAACCGTCCCGTCGCGCTGGTGCTGTTGGGGATCCTGCTTATCGATGCAAGAGATGCCGCCTGCAGAAAAGATACCAAGCTCTCTTTTGATGATCTGCTCGTAAAACTTGACGCGGCCTTGTATCAAAACCGCTCCTTTGTAGAGATTTTGCGCAAACGTTACCCGGTTGCCATCATCGATGAGTTTCAAGATACGGATCCCGTACAGTTCTCGATCTTTAAAAGGCTGTATTTAGCAGAGGATCATCAAAAGAGCCTCATTAAACCGCGTTGTTTTTTAATCGGCGATCCCAAGCAGTCCATCTATGCCTTCCGTAATGCCGACATCAATTCTTATCACGAAGCAGAAAATCTCATCGTCTCCGATTCAGACTCAGGATGCTATACGCTTAATACCAATTACCGCTCAAGTGCCGGAGTGGTATCGTCGGTAAATAAGATCTTCCACGGCTTTGATGAAGATCATTTAAACGCAGATCCTTTCTTCGATGCTCCCGAAGAGGGTGATCAGTCAGGCAGTAAAAATCGCATCGCGTTTGATGAAGTAGCCTGGCCCGAACGTAAAGAGCCTGAGTTTGCCGGAAAAGCACGCTTTGCTTTCGGTGATCATTTTGCACAAGAGGCTAAATGCGGAACCTATATATACGGCATAGCCTTAGGAGATGATACCAAAGCCGATGCAGTGCGAAAAAAACAAGCCAAAGCCGCGGCTTTGGTAATCAAGAGCCTGTTGCAAAAAGGCATGCTTGAGGAGCAGGGAGGAGCAGGCACAAGACGGGTCAAACCTGCAGACATAGCAGTGTTGGTGCGAAGCGGTAAGGAATTCTCACTTATAAGCGAGGCTTTAAAACGCTTTAAGATCCCCTGCGTATATTTTTCCGACAAAGCTTCCGTGTTTACCGAAGAATACGTCAAGGGCGGGCAGAATCAAAGCAGGCTCACGCAGAGCGCTTTGCTCATCAAGTATTTTATGGAGGCCATGCTGCGTTATACCGATTCAAGACAGATTTTGCGTTTGTTGCTGTCATCTTTGAATGAAGCTTCTCATGATCTTAAAAAATTATCCGATCCCAAGGCATTGGATGATGAAGCTGCGCTTTTGCAAAAATGTCGTGAACTGTGGGTAAAGGACGGTTTTGTGCCTGCTTGGTCCTGTTGGTGCGAGCGGCACGAAGTGATCAGGAAATTGCTTGAACATCAGAATGAAAGACTGCTTACCGATTGCAATCAGATAGCCGAAATCGTACAAGGAAAAAATCATGTTTTAGGCGGTGCTGAGGCTCAGTATGCCTGGTATGAGAAATTGCTTAAGGGCAAGAATACCGGCGAGGAGATTTTAGGTGACGAATTAAAACATCGTTTGGGATCCGAGCGCGAGCAGGTAAAAGTCTATACGGTACACAAATCCAAGGGATTGGAATTTCCCTTGGTAGTGTTGCCTTTTCTCTGGGGCGCGTTAACTTCAGGAAATAAAAACAATAACGCAAGCGTCGGTACCTTGTACTATGATCGCGCCTTGCGCCGCAGAGTATTGGCTCTTGAGAATAAATTGGGCGATTTGGACGTACGGGCTTTGAATCAGCAGGAAGAGCTTGAAGAGAGTGCCAGACTTTTGTATGTGGCGTTGACCAGGGCCTGTGCTGCCAATTTCATCATCTCAACTGATCAGACTATGGATGCGCAAAAAGGCCTGCCGCTGGTGCGGGAGCTTATGCAGAGCGCGCACGGGGAAGATCTGTACGCAATGCTTGAAAAAGCTCAGCAAGAGGACGGATCTTTTAAGTTTGCGCAAATACAAAGTTTGGAAAAAGCGTGCGGATATGAGGCTCTGTCGCAAGATCATGCAGACGAGCAAAGAGCGTTGGTATGCTCGAGACTTGATAAAAATATCGATATGAGCTTTGGGGTAAGTTCATATTCTGCGGTAACGGCAGGATTGCACGAGCAGTTTGCCCCGCAGGCAAATGATGATGATCCCAAAATTTTGGTGACTTTGCCAAAGCAAAATGAGCTTAATGCCTTTAACTTTCCGCGCGGTACGGATGCCGGAACCTTTTTGCACGAATTGTTACAGGAATTGGATTTTTCAAAAGCACGGGATCCTGGATATTTAGAGAGTTTTGTAAGACGTTCTGCCTTAAACCATCCGCTTTTTTCATATCTTGCTATGCAATGGAGCCAAAAAAGCGGGGCTTTGTCAGGAGAAGATGATTTATTGGCAGCTTTGTGCGCATGGTATCGCGACATCGTTTTCTGTCCTGTCAAAGAGGCCGGGGAGAATTTTTGTCTCGGGGCTTTGAAAAAAGGGCAGTGGCTTGCCGAAATGGAATACCTCATGCCTTCTTCTAACGTCTTGACTCAAAAAATAAACGATCTGTGCAAGAGAAGTGCTCAGGAAATTTATCCTGAGTGGGACAGGCTTTGGCTGTCTCAAAAGGTTTTGTCAGGTTTTGTCACCGGATCGCTTGATCTGGTGTTTGAAGGTCAGCGTGACGGGCGTAAAGCTTATTTCGTGGCTGACTATAAATCTACTAATCTCGGCGGATCGTATGACGATTACAGTCGCGAGGCGGTGATGCGCTCAGTTTTTGATCCGCGCAACCGCTATGACGTGCAGTATCTTTTCTATTCTTTGGCTTTGCATCGTTTTTTAAGAAACCGTATCAAAGATTACCGTTACGAACGGGATTTCGGTGGCGTGCTTTATCTGTATCTGCGCGGCATGAGAGGTGCTGACGATCAGGATCACGGGATCTTTTACACCAAACCCAAACCAGAGATCATAGAAGAGCTCGATAAGCTTTTTGAGCATGAAAAAAATTAAGGCAGGC
>CALBLB010000081.1 GCA_937896115.1 uncultured Succinatimonas sp. | reverse complement strand
GCCCTCAACATCCTGTAACTGCCTGACAGCTCATATAAATGATTATGATGAAATTTTAACCGACACAGAAGATCCGGCTCTGCGGGATCTTAAATGCAATTTTTTCCCAAAGCGGCAAATCACGGCATCTTCAGAAGCGAAAGTATGTTTTCCTGCAGTTCTTCCTGATATCCTGCTGTTTACCTCAGGAAGCAGCGGAGACAGTAAGCAGATCTGTAAACATGTATCAACCATGCTACAGGAAGGATACATGCTTAAAGATTTTTTACTTGAACGTTTTCCCGATCTCATCAAACCTGCAATTTGTATTGCCGCAAGTGTTACCGCACGTCATCTTTACGGACTTACATTCAGCATTTTTCTCCCGCTTGTTTGCAAAATGCGTATTTATCCGCAAAGGATCCGCTATACCGAAGAACTTTTGCCGTTAAAAGATCCTCTAATTTTCATTTCCAGTCCGGCTTTTTTAAAAAGACTTGACCGCTCTTTTAAATCACCGCATCTTTTGCTTACCTTCTGTGCAGGAGGTGTTCTTGATGATGAAAATGCGGATGACTATATTGCATGGAGCAAGAGCCAACTCCTCGATATTTACGGAAGTACCGAAACAGGAGTGATCGCCTATAAAATAAAAAATTCTCGGAAAAGGGGATGGACTGCATTTTACGGAATGAAGCTTAAGCCATCCCAATTAAATTTCACTTTGTCATCCCCTCTCTTAGATGACGATTTCACCGTATCAGATCGTATAACTTTACTTAAAGACGGAAGTTTTATTCTTGAAGGACGCAGTGATGATATTGTGAAAATCGAAGAAAAACGCATCAGTCTTAATAAGATCAAGCTATGTTTATTAAAGCTTCCCGGGATAAAGGATGCAGAATGTTTGCCGTATGTACACCAAAAAAGAACCTTTATTGCAGCATTAGTCGTACTTGAACCTGATGAATACCAACTTTTTCAAACCAATCACACCAAGATGATCATAAAATGGCGTAATAGTTTGCTTGGTTCTCTTATGGAAAC
>CALBLB010000080.1 GCA_937896115.1 uncultured Succinatimonas sp. | reverse complement strand
TTCGTTAAAAGAGCGGGCACTTTCTCGCAAGATGGATAAGGAAGCCATTATTACCCTTGAAAGCAAGGGCATGAAAGTAACTTATCCTGATAAGAAAGGGTTTATAGAAAAGAGTGCCGCTGTACGCCAGAAGTACGGCGCCGCTTTCAAAGAAGTAGGCGATCGTATCGCTGCTTTGGCTGAATAAGGGAGCTAGATCATGGGATCCTTACGCAATATTTTTGGAAAGATTCAGTCGGCTGCACGTGCGATCATCGCCTTGTGCATGATTGTCATGATGACGGTGATCTTTGTGCAGACTGCTACCCGTTATGTGGTGTTTTACTCAATTCCCTGGTCAGAAGAAGTTTCTCGTTATCTTTACGTAACGTTGACTTTACTTGGCCTTAATCTGGCGATGAGTTCAAAACAGTTGGTACGCATAGATATCATCGATCACAAGATAAGCAAACATGCTTTGAAATATTTAAATCTCATACGAGAGGCACTGACCGTGGTGATCACCGTAGTGTTCTTCTATTCAAGCTTCGGCATGATCGATGTTTCGCAATATCAGAGCTCTCCTGCATTGGGAATGTCCATGCAGATCATGTACACGATTTTAGGCTTGGGCTTCTTCTTATCAGCCTGTGCCGCTCTATTTAATTTCTGTGACGCCGTAAAGGCTCTTAGCTCCAACGAGGAATAGCATCATGGATCTTGCTGCAATTCTTATGCTCATAACTTTGGCAGGCCTGATGGTTATAGGCATGCCCGTGACCTGGTCTTTAGGCGGAGCCATTATCATGGCGTTGGCTATCGATCCTAACCTTTCGTTATCTCTCATCACTCAAAAGATGTTTGCAGGCTGTAACAATTTTGCCATGTTGGCTTTGCCTGCTTTCTTCTTGGCAGGTGACATTATGGCCAAAGGAGGTCTTTCAAAGCGTCTGGTAAGTTTTGCCGATACTTTGGTCGGATGGATTTCAGGCGGTATTTCACTGGTCTCGGTAGTTGCCTGTACCTTCTTTGCCGCTATTTCAGGATCTTCCGTGGCTACGACTGCAGCCATCGGCGGCATCATGTATCCTGAGATGGTAAAACGCGGATATCCTAAGGATTATTCAGCTGCAGTTCAGGCTATCGGCGGTACTTTGGGAATTGTGATCCCTCCTTCAACGGTATTCGTTATCTACGGCAATATCACCAATACATCAGTAGCCAAGTTGCTGATGGCAGGTATTATCCCAGGCGTGATCTGCGGCGTGGCATTGTGCGTATGGGCTTACCTCAAAGCTCGTAAAGAGAATTTCCCCAAAGAAAGCGGCTTCTCTTTCATACGCTTTTTGAAATCTTTTAAAAGCGCCGTATGGGCTCTTTTAATGCCTATCGTGATCTTAGGCGGTATCTATGCCGGTATCTTCACTCCCACAGAATCAGCCGTAGTTGCCGTGTTTTACGGTTTCTTAGTCTGCCTGTGCATATATCGTGAGTTAAGTGGTAAAGAATACTGGAAGATCATCTGTGATTCATCGGTAACTACTGCCAACATCATGTTCCTGGTGGTTACTGCTCAGATTTTCGGATATTTGCTTACTTATTACCGTGTACCTGTATATGTAACTCAGGCATTCATGGCTGTAGCCTCATCTCCTGAGATCTTCATGTTGCTCATCGTGGTGTTGCTCCTTATTTGCGGCATGTTCCTTGAAGTCGGTGCTACCAATCTGATCTTAGGACCTATACTTGCCCCGATCGCTTTGCAGTTTGGCGTGGATCCCGTACATTTTGGTCTGGTGTTCGTGTTCCTGCTGGCTTTGGGACAG
>CALBLB010000079.1 GCA_937896115.1 uncultured Succinatimonas sp. | reverse complement strand
TCAGTCTTCCGCACAAGTTCTCCACGCGGTGCAATTGAGATTGTAATTGATAACCGCGTTGGGTTCCCATAAAGGCATGGAATTCGTCGACAATGATGTAGCGCAAAGGTGCCAAAGCATCTTTTAGCCAGCGGCGGCGGCTTATAAGCAAGGATTCTAGGGATTCAGGAGTGGTGAGCAAGATCCCGTCAGGATCTTTTATCAGCTGATCTTTGTGTCCTCCGCCTACATCGCCATGCCAGGGAGTGATCCTAAGATGCATCTCGCTGGTCATGAGATCCAGTCGTCGGTACTGATCGTTAATCAGTGCTTTTAAGGGGGATACGCAAAGTATGCGTATGCCTTTTTTTACTTCGGGGCGGTTTACCGCAGTAAGCGCCGGTAAAAAAGCCGCTTCGGTTTTTCCGCTGGCCGTAGATGCGGAAATAATGACGTCGCTTTTACCTTCCAATACAGGATCCAACGCGGCTTTTTGTACCGGAAGCAGATCCTGCCAACCTTGCCTGAAGATCCAGCGTTGCAAAGCCGGATCAAGTTTCTTAAAAATTTCCGCCATCAGAGTTTAAAAGAAGTTAAATCGTCGTCATCATCGCTGTTTGATGCGGCAGGGTTTGTTGCCTGCTGTGCAGCAGAATCTTCCTGCTTTGACATTTCTGAGTTATTTTCATCTAAAGTGACCAGTGGTTCTTCGTCTGCAACTTCTTTGGAGACATTGAGCGATGAGATAAGCGAAGTCCAGGGGATCTCGGGATTTTGTTCAAGTACCGACAGCATGTCAACGAAGGTTTTTATGGTGTTACGCGGAGTGCGGAAATAGGCATCCCCTATAGTCTGAGAACAATGCTGTAAAAAAGCCGTAAGTGCTTCGTCGGGTATCAGGTATTTGTCTTTATCACCTGAGGCAAATACATTTCTGATGTTGCAAAGCAACACGTAGATCTCTTCTGGGGAGAGATTGTTTAGGATCAGTACCGGACCTGAATAATCCACAACTCCTGCTATCTGAGCAAAAGTATTTTCGGCAAGACGTGAGCGTAATGCTTCGTAGCTGTACAGACCTTTGCGCTGATCCATCAAGAATTCGGGGGTTCCGCCCATGAGGAAGCCTAAGTGCTCAGCACTGCCTTGCAGGCAGTCATTTAAAATGCGGAGCAACTGCTCATAGTTGGTACTGCGGGCAGTATGCGAGGGCAATTTGTACAGATTTACCATCTCGTCGATGTTGATGAGCAGACCTTTATATCCTGCCTGTACACAAAAACGGGAGAGCAGTTTGAGAAAATCATAGACGCTGCTGTCATCTACAATCGATCTTACGTTGAGATCTTTTTTGGCATCGAGTTTTGAAGTGTATTCACCGCGTAACCATCTTACCGCGCTGTTCTTCAAGTCGTCGTTACCTTCGTTAAAGCCGCGCCAGTAGGCTGCGATCACCTGAGCAAAATCGTAACCGTCCACCAATTCTGCCAGCGAATCCAACTTTTCTTTGATCACGCTTTCTACATCCCGCCCCTGAGCGTCGGCACTGCGACGCTGCTCGGTGATGAATTTCTCAATAAGCGGGATCATGGCATTGCCCTCAGGGTGCGCGCGGGTTGAAAGGTTACGGGTCAACTCTTTGTAGAGCGCGCGAGCCTGACCGCCTGAAGCACATAAGCGACGATCAGGAGTCAGATCGGCGTTTAAAACCACCATGTTCTTTTGCAAGGCTATATAGCGTATTAGTTGCAAAAAGAAACTCTTTCCGGCACCGAAGTCGCCTATTACCAGACGAAATGCGCTGCCTCCTTGGCAGATGTTGTCGAGATCGCCTATCAAGGCTTTGATCTCGTTCACGCGTCCTACTTGAATATGTTCAAGTCCCGTTCTGGGGGTGACACCGGCTCTCAAAGACTGAATGATGGCGTTGCGCTCGCGCGGTCTGATAGAAGGCATTTCACAAAGCTCCGATAAACAAAATATTTACGGCGGACAAGTTTTCGCCGTGGATCTTGTAGATTTTAGTCTCAATCCGTGATTTTGTGCATTTTGACCCTTAAGAAAGCATCAAAAAGCCCAAAAAATGTCTATTTTCTTATTCCGGTAAGCAAAGCCCAGTCACCGCGGGACTTTACCTCACCCATGATGAAATCTTTTTCATAGGCTTTTTTCACATCTTCTGCCTGCTCTACCAGTACTCCTGAAAGTGCCAAAGCACCTCCTTTGGCAGTAAGACGGGCGATCTCAGGTTCAAGCTCTGCAAGCGGACCTGCAAGAATGTTGGCTACGGTTACATCAGCAGGTTTTACATCGGCCGCAGCTTCGTTCAGGTAAAGGGTAAAACGTCCTTTGACGCCGTTTCTTTCTGAGTTTTCATCAGATGCCAAGATGGCCTGATCGTCTATGTCTACGCCGGAGGCTACCGAAGCCCCTAGTTTTAATGCGGCTATGCCTAAAATTCCCGAGCCGCAACCGTAATCCACCACGCTTTTACCTTTTAGATCAAGTGAATCTAAAAAGTTAAGACACAGCCAGGTGGTAGGGTGGGTACCGGTGCCGAAAGCCAATCCCGGATCGAGCATGACGGTGACGGCATCGGGCTCGTCTACATGGAGCCATGAAGGACAGATCCATAATCTGTTTCCGCATTTGATGGGTTTAAATTGAGACATCCATTCGCGTATCCAGTTGCGATCCTGAAGTCCCGCCGCCGCCATGGGGATGTGATCACCAAGCACCGTACGTAAAGCAGAGAGTATGGGGGCAGGATCGGTTCCTTTTTCAAAAAGTCCCGTAACTTCGGTATTAGGCCAAAGGCGGCGTTCCCCCGGGCGCGGTTCAAGTATGGGGGAATCCTCGGCATCTTCAAAGGTGACGGCCAAAGCTCCCAATTGTTCCAAAAGATCGGATACGGTATCTGACAGTTTGTTGGTAGTACGCAGTTTTATCTGCATCCATTCGTTATTGTCGGTCATGGTTAGGTATTCCTTGTTGTTGATCGCGACGTTTTACAAAATCGCTGATACTGAATTTGGGGTTGATACGTATGGCGTTGTCAGAGCGCAGCGAGCCGTTTGCAATAAAGGCCGACAGCCTTCTTGTGATCACCGAGCTGTTGGCTCCTGCATAACATATGAGAAGATGCCGCATCCTGTCTATACCGGGACGTTTTCTGCAAATTGACGTCAGAGTCTGAGCGGATACGGCTTCAAGATCGCTTACCTCTATTAAAAGTTCTCCGCCTTGACGATGAACCTGCTTTATATTTGAGAGCCCGCCTATTGCACGCAACAGTGCCAGCGTAACCAGATCCGGATTGCTGTCGCGCTTTATAAGGTAGCGCATCGAAGAGGGATCCTGATGCCCCTTTAATATATAACCGTAGCGCAGTTGTAAAAGCCACATGCACAGCACCAGTAATGCGGGAATGAATACCGACAGGGCAAGACATAATCTGTCGTCATGATTCAAGCCGAAAAAATCGGTGGAATTCATGATGAGATCGGGTTGATACAGTTGCACTATACCCGAGAGAAAATTGGCCTGAAGCATGTAACAACTCCAGGCAAGCAGGGTTGATGATAAGAGCAGCAGTACATAAGTTCCCGGGAAAAAGAGCAGGAGTACCGTAAGTTCAATAGAGACGCAGACACCGATATGAGAGGTGATCAGCGTGATGATGCCAAGTGAGATTAAAAACAGTCTTTGATTAGGTTTGGCGGTCACTGCAGAGGCAAGCATCAGTATGGGCAGTGAGATGAGTACAGAGCATACTACTGCCGAAGATACGGCCAGCATATGCGGATCTGATGATTGCAAAGGCTGAAGCTCTGAAATAAAGGCGGTGTAACCTGCTGTCTGCATGACGGTAAAAATCGGAGCAATTACCGCGGTAAGTGCGGAGATTTGGAAAGTTCTGCCGAAGGTAAGATCGATAAAGTTGGCTAAAGCTGCGATCACTGAAAGCATGAAAACGTAAACAGCACCTGAGAGCAACAGCGATCTTAGTAAAAGATAGATGGCGTTTTTAGCAGATCTTAAAGTTTGATACTCAGACGGAAGATAGAGCAATGCGGCAGCAAGTGCTGACAAAACCGCAACGGTGGGACTGTTACTGAGATCCTGCAAGCCTTTGGGATCATAAGCAGTAAGTACTGAATAAGCACAGGCTACGGAAATTACCTGCATAAAGCGCCAGTTTGTCGGGATCATGCATGCTGCTGCAGCGGCAAAGAGTCCCGGGAGAAAAATGGATGAGAACGACAACATCCAAACGCGCATGCTCTCTGACAGGTAATGCGGCAGACGGGGATCCAATCCTGAGGATATAAGTGCCAAACACAAAAGCGGTAAGAGCAGGATCAGTGATTTCTGTCCCGGGCTTCTTGTTGTGTTTCCTGCCATAGCTGTCCCCCTTCTTCGTATTTTAACAAATGTGGGTAGTCACAGCTTGGATTGCTCCACGTGCCGGATAACTCAAAGGAAGGTATTTACGAATGGCACGAATATGGCGGTTATCCGGATCCTAGTCGGCAACCTGCATGAAAGCCTTCACAAGTAAATCAAGAAAAATCAATTAAGTGAATATATAAGCAAGAGGAATAAAAGTCATTCTTACAAGATGGGCATTTTTTTTTTTTATTGATTAATGCGAAAATGAGCAAAAGTGTATCGTTTCAATATAAAAGTAGCTTGTTGCAGTAAGTTATGAACATAGATTTGCTCAAGGCTGAGATCGTCAGACAAGGACTGACTATAAGCAAAGTAGCAGCAGCCATCGGTGTCAGCGACGCAACTCTTTACTCCCGTTTCAGCAAAGCCTCAGGTAAACCTTTTTCCTTGGAATTGGCATCCAAGCTTTCCCAATACTTAGGTCTTAGTCCGGACACGGCTTTCAATATTTTTCTTAAAAATAATTAGTAGTTGTTCATTCATGAATTTAAAGAAAATAAATCCTTTTTATTATACGAAACATACAAAAAGGTTTGTTATAAAAAAACTGAAAGAAAGAATTAATAGATGGATGGTATCTGCAAATAAGTCTGCTGAGTATCTTAGTAGTCCAGAAATATGCGCAGACAAGTTTTGTTCAAGAAAGCTGTATCCAATTTACTCAAATTGTGTACAACTTTATTCAGATACAGAATATAACAAATCAGAATATGCAGTAATTGTTCAAGGACAAATAATTGAAGAAGAAAATTTTACAATAGAAACCTTAAAGATATATAGAAATTTATTTGGCTCAGAAGTGGAAATTATATTTTCAACATGGGTTGGAATAAAAGAAGAAATTAAAGAATATCTTAAGAAGTTTAATATATATGTTATCGAATCTATAATACCGGAGAAGAGTCACCATAATATAGGTTGTCAAATAGTTTCAACAGTTGCAGGACTAAAGCAAGCAAAAAAACTTGGTTGCAAGTATGCAATAAAAACAAGAAGTGATCAAAGGATCTATTCTGCCGATGTTCTTGAAGTTTGTAGAAATTTACAGAAAATATTCCCTCTTAAATTTTGTAATAACTGTTCTTTAAAAGAACGTCTAATTATATGTTCTAGAAATACATATAAATATCGAGTATATGGAATTTCTGATTTTTTTATGTTTGGCATTTTAGATGATCTTTTTCTATATTGGAATATTGATTGGAAAAAATATCAAAAAGTAAAGTGTCCATGGAATGAATATTTTAAATATTTTTGTCCGGAGACTTTTATCTGTAGTCAATTTTTAAAAAAGATTGAATACACAGTAAATAACGATCTTAATGATACATTACGTGTATATAAAAATTTTTTTATTGTAATAGATAGACAATTGTTGGAATTATTTTGGTTCAAGTATTCCAATGCTATTGATTCAAGATTTGAAAAATTCGAAAAGAATATGCTTGAAGAATTTAAATTTAAAGATTGGATAAATGTTCAATTTAGAAATTTATAGAATTGTGAGGATATAAAATGCTTAATATTGTTATTCCGATGGCAGGAAGAGGTAGCCGGTTTGCTAATGCAGGTTATAAATTACCAAAGCCATTGATACCAGTTCATGGTGTACCGATGATTAAAGTAGTGATAGATAATTTGACACCTCAATGTGAACACAGATTTATTTTTATCTGTCAAAACGAAGCAATAAAAAAATTTAATTTAGACAAACAATTAGAGTCGTTTACCAAAAATCCTGTAATAGTAGGAATAGACGGTATTACTGAAGGTCAAGTTTGTTCTGTATTACTTGCAAAAAAGTTTTTATGTTCTGATGATGCACTAATGACTGCAAATTGTGATCAGTTTATTGATTTTGATATTAATGAATATCTTGACGAAATAAACACCAGAAAACTTGATGGGATGATCATGACAATGAAGTCATCAGATCCTAAATGGTCATATGCAAAAATCGATGAAAAGGGGTTTGTAACTGAAACAGCTGAGAAAAAAGTAATATCAAAGCATGCGACAGTAGGAATATATAACTTCTCAAATGGTAGAGATTTTGTTGAAGCTGCGGAAGCAATGATCTCTGACAATATCAGAGTAAATGGAGAATTTTATACCTGTCCTGTTTATAACTACTTAATAAAAAATAAGAAGAAAATCGGTATTTTTTCTATCGGTGAAGAATACAAAGGAATGTATGGTTTGGGAATACCAAAAGATCTGGAATTTTTTATAAAGAATCCAATTTCAGATTTTTTAAAAAGGAGATAATTTAAAATGATAATTATCTCTCACAGAGGATTATGGAAAAAAGCTGAAGAAAAAAATAAAAAACAAGCTTTTATCAATTCGTTCGAATTAGGCTTCGGAACTGAAACAGACTTACGTGATATAAAGGGAAAAATCATAATTTCTCATGACATGCCTAAAGGTGATGAGTTAAGTTTTGAAGAATTATTGCAGCTAATGGATGGAAGAAATCTTCCGCTCGCTTTAAATATAAAGGCTGATGGTCAAATTGGAGTAATTCTTGAGTTATTAACTAAATATAATCATACAAATTATTTTACATTTGACATGTCCATTCCCGATCTGGTGGTGCAATGTAAGGCCGGAGCTAATGTTTTTTCGGGAATGTCTGATATACAGCCTTTGCCGATCATGTTAGAGCACGTTCGTGGTATATGGTTAGATTCTTTTAACAGTGATTGGTATCAGACTGAATTAGTCGATTCAATTTTAACAGGTGGTAAAAAAGTTTGCATTGTTTCTGCTGATCTCCATAAAAGAAATACACGGGAACAATGGGAAAAGCTTAAAACTGTTAAACAAATTGACTCTTCAAATTTAATCCTATGTACTGATAAACCTATTGAGGCAACAGAATTCTTTTATGGCAAAGATTAAAGCTGTAATTTTTGATATGGACGGAGTCTTAATTGATGCTAAAGAATGGCATTACGAGGCTTTAAATAAAGCTTTAAGACTCTTTGGGTTTGAAATTTCCAGATATGATCATTTAGTAACTTTTGACGGTTTACCTACTTCTAAGAAATTAGAAATTTTAACTTTACAAAGAGGTTTGCCAAGAGGTTTGCATCAATTTATCAATCAAATGAAACAAATTTATACGATGGAATATGTTTATTTGAAGTGTAAGCCTAAATTTGTGCATGAATATGCATTATCTAAATTGAAATCAGAAGGGTACGGTTTAGCAGTTGCTTCTAATTCTATCAGACATTCTGTCGATGTAATGATGGAAAAAGCAGATTTAAAAAAGTATTTAGATTTCTTTTTATCAAATGAGGACGTCAAAAAACCGAAGCCTGATCCTGAAATTTATCTGACAGCAATTAAAAGATTTAATCTCAAACCTGAGGAATGTCTGATTGTTGAAGATAATTTTAATGGAATTAAAGCGGCAGAGGCTAGTGGAGCCGGAGTTTTAAAAGTTAACACTGTATATGATGTTAACTTTTTAAATATCAAAAACAGAATAGTAGAATTGGAAGGACACTGATGTTATGAATACCTTAATTTTAATGGCAGATGCATCTGATGAAATTTCAAGTAAATCCAATGAATTTCCAAAATATTTGTATGAAATTAGCAATAAACCTTTAATTCAACGTATTTTGGAATCAATCGCGGAAATTTCCACAAATGTAATTTGTGTGATCAAAAAGGAAGACCAGGAAAATTTTTTCTTGGGTGATTCTTTAAAGATTCTATGCCCAAATTGTTCCGTATTAGAATTAAATGGTGACACATCAGGAGAGTTATGTTCTGCTCTTTTTGCAATAGAACAAATTAATACAAATGATGAATTGCTAATCATTAATGGCGATCGCTTTATTAAGCAGCCTATTCTTCCTACAATAGATAATTTTAGAAAAAGGAATTTAGATTGTGGCCTTATCACATTCCGTTCAGTCAGTCCAAGATATAGTTCTGTGCTTTTGGATAAAGATGAAAAAGTGATTGAAGTGAGTGATAAGAAACCTATATCTGATCATGCTTTTGCGGGGATCTCGTATTTTAAAAAAGGTATTGATTTTGTTGATTGTGCATTCGATTCTATAAAAAAAGATTCAAGCCTAATGGGAAAGTACTATATTGCTTCAGCATTGAACGAATTAATTTTAAAATCTAAAGCGATAGGTGTTTACGAGATTTTAAAGAAAGATTATCTGATTCTATCTGATTTGATTCGAATTAATGAAATTATAAGAAAATAGGTGGAATGTGATGAGCTTTTTTCAAGATGTTAAGAAAATAAAAGTTAGTGATTTAATTTTATGGTCTGAAAATCCAAGAGATCCGATCTCTAAAGAAGCAGATAACAATGCCATAATTAAACATGCCCTTGAAGACAAAAATAATGTGTGGAAATTAAGGGAATTTGCCAAAGACATGGGAGATCTTTACTTTTACAGTGAACTTCCTACAGTAGTTTACAAGGATAATTCTCCCATAGTTTATGATGGTAATCGTAGAGTTATTTTGGCCAATTTATCATTAGGATTTTTTAATGGAGATTCGTCAATAAGAAAATATCCATATGTAGAACAGGAAATGCCGTGTAATGTATGTGATGAGAATACAGCTTTGCAATATGTTCTTAGAAAACATTCAGAGAGAGGTGGATGGAAACCTTTAGACAGAGATTTTTTTTGTTATAAATATTTAGGGAAAAAGAAATCTGTTTTTTTAATAATTAATGATTTATTAGATGATTATATAAATTTACATCCTGATATTAATAAAGTATTTGTAAAAGATGAATTGTTATCTGCAAATAAATTGTCAAAGTTAAATATTGATATAGATAGCAGTGGCTTTATTAGTTGCCCTTATACTTTAGATGAACTAAAAAAGATTATAATTAATCTGCTTGATCAAGTCAGTAATGGATTTATAAATACAAGATCTAATAGAGGTGACGTATATACAATTCTTGATGACGATATAAAAAATATTATTGAATTAAAAAAAGATGGAACTAGGGAAAGCTTTTTTATTGGTGGAAAAGGAAATAATTATCCCAGTAGTGATACCCGTGAAACTGGATATGAAAATAGGGTAGATAATCAAACAGATACAAGTAGCGATGTTGAAAATAAAAAGCAAGTTAAGAAGACATCTTTTTTAAATTATAGGGCTAAGTTATTTGGTGAAGATCTTTCTTTAATACAATCTCCTGTTAATAATCTTTATAGAGATCTTCAGAATCTTTATAAGATCGTTTCTAAACAAAAAGAGAAATTTTCTGAAGATGTTTATAGGATCTTTCGTGTTTCCTTAAGATTACTTGTGGAAATGGCTTCTTCAGATTCTTTAGCCGTAGACCATAAAACAAGCTCAATTGATGATTATGTTAATAGATATTTTGAGAAAGCTCATAAGTATCTATCAACAGAAGAAAAAAACTTATTAAGTGCAGAGTCAATTAATCAACAAAGTCTCATTAAATTATTACAACAAGGTGCACACGGATATCAGGCTGAGAAATCAAAAGACAAAGTTGTAGCTTTAGCTATCATTATTGGAAAAATGCTCTCTATTTCTCATGGCAAGTAACGGCTTTATTTCACCATTACGTTATCCAGGCGGCAAAAGTTTATTATACCCTTTGATCAGCGATTTGATAAAAGAAAATTTTATAGTTCCTGTGTGTTTTGTAGAGGGATTCGCTGGTGGTGCAGGGTTAGGTTTGAAACTCTTGATTAATAATAATATTCAAAGATTGATTATAAATGATAAAGACATTGCTGTTTATTCCTTTTGGAAGGAAATTTTAGAATTTCCTGATGAGTTTTGTGAATGGTTGGAGTCCTTGCAGATTTCAATAGAGGAGTGGAAAAAATATAAATATCAATATGATTTGTCTAAGCGTATTTTTGATAGAAGAAAACTAGCTCATGCTTTGTTTTATTTAAACAGGACAAATATATCTGGAATTATAAAAGGTGGTGTTATTGGCGGAGTGGGGCAAAAGGGAAAATATTTGCTTGATGCTCGATTTAATGTAAGACATTTAATAGATAGAATTCAGATAATAAAAAAATATGCATTAAATATAGAAATAAGCAATAAAGATGGAATAGGATTTATAAAAAGTTTTAATTCTATAGAAAATTTTTTATATATAGATCCTCCCTATGTTTCAAAAGGTAAATCTTTGTATTCTTGTTTTTTTTCAAAAGAAGAACATGAGTTATTAAAGCATTCTTTAGATTCATGTAAGACTCGGTGGGTAACGTCATATGATCAGAATGAACTTATAGAAAAACTTTACTCTAAGTACAGAATATTTTCTCTTGATTTTCTAAGGAATGGTTTTCATCACAAGAAAAAAGAAATGATAATTTTTTCAAATAATCTATCAATAAAAAATGTTACAAAATATTTAGGAGAATGTCATGAAGATTTTTAATTTGGATAAAATGATAAAAGGGTGGTTTATCGGTAATTTCGAACCATCTTGTTTGAAAACAGATTTATTCGAAATTGCTTTAAAAAAATACCAAAAAGGTGATCACGAAAGTAAACATTTTCATAAAGTAGCAAGCGAGTATACTTTGGTAGCATCTGGCAAAGTAAAAATGAACGGAATTGAACATGTTGCAGGTTCAATTATTTTAATGGAACCAGGAGAATCTACAGATTTTGAATGTCTTGAAAATAATACTAATTGCGTTGTTGTTAAAATTCCATGCGTTAAAAATGATAAGTATGTTTAATTAAAATGTTTGCTATTTAAGGAATAAATATATGAATGGCATTATTTCTGATCGAGATATATCGGTAGTTGTACAAGGTGCAGTTCTAGGTCAACAAACTATTGATTGTCTTAATTCTGTAAGGAAATTTTTACCTAATTCAGAAATTATCCTTTCAACTTGGGAAGGAACTAAAGTTGATTACTTGGATTTTGATAAAGTCATCTTTAATAAAGATCCAGGTGGAATAAAACAAGTTCTAATGAGCACAAATAATTTTAAAAGACAATTAATCTCTACTAAAAATGGTATAAATGAAGTTGAAAGAAAATATACTATCAAGTTGAGAACTGATTTTTTTCTTACATCCTGTGATTTTTTAAAATATTTTGATCTTTTCCAAAAGAGAAATGAAAAATATTTAATTTTTTCACATAGAGTAATTGTTTTATCCTCATATAGCAGATTTTTTTCAGATACAAATTATAATCCACCTATTTTTTTTCATCCTTCTGATTTTTTCTTTTTCGGTCTTACCGAAGATTTAAAAAGTTATGTTAATAGTGTAGATTTACCAAAAGATGAGGAATTATATTCTTGGAAATGTAAATACCCGAATAAAAGCCCGTATCCTTTCTTGTGCTGGAAATTCTCCCCAGAACAATTTTTATGTTTAGGTATTGTTAGAAAGAATTTTTCTAATATTAAATATGATGATTGGTCAGATGTTAACGATTATGATACTTTTTTAATGTCTGAAAAGATATTATTTAATAATTTTATTTTTTTAGATTCAGATATGTCTGGAGTTGCTTCAAGAAAACAAAATTGGATACTTAAACATGAATATCAAGTGCCTGGATTGATAAATTTTTCTGTGTTCCTTGAAAAATATAAAAAATATTGTGATGATAGTTTTTCTTTAAAAAAAGATAGTTTTATAAAAAAAGAGCAGGTTTTAAAGTTTTACGTAAACACGAATAGAAAAAAATTATTTAAACATTATAAAAAATTTACAACTCCATTGATTGTTTTTTTTAAATGGTTTGGGGAAATATTTTCTATTATTTTTTATTTTTGCAAATTGATTATCAAATAAAACATTCTGTCATTTAAGTTATTATTTAGTATAAATATACATATACTTTATAAATAACAGAATCGACGTCTGTTACTTTATGCATGTTAAAATACTACTCTTGTCACTGACAAGGAGGTAATCGTGAAAATAGTCAGGCGTGAAGTAGCAGATGACAGTCAGTTGTTAGACATAGCAGATCCTGCGGTACGCAAAATCTTAGCATCAAGAGGCATCAACTCTGTTTCTGATGCTACTTGTGAGTTAAAAGATCTTCTGCACTTTAAATCACTGCCTGATATCAAAAAAGCAGCTTCTCGTATAGCCGATGCCGTTGAACATGACGAAAGTATTCTGGTTTTCGGCGATTACGATGTCGACGGAATGACTGGAGCAGCCCTCGGAATTCGTGCCTTACGAGCCATAGGTTGTAAAAACGATAAGGTGATCTGTAAAGTACCTTCACGTTATGACGGAGGTTACGGTCTTTCCGTTAGTGAGGTTGATAAGGCGGCAGAACAGGGGATCAATCTTATTCTTACCGTAGACAACGGGATAGGATGTGTTGAGGCAGCTGATCAAGCCTTAAAGCTTGATATTTCTTTAGTTATTACCGATCACCACGAGTGTCCTAACAAACTTCCTGAAGCAATAGCAGTTGTAGATCCTAAAAGATCCGACAGTGAATTCGGATCTACAGCTTTATGCGGTGCAGGGGTCTTGTTTTACGTACTTTGTGCCGTGCGTTCTGAACTAGATGCTCGCGGATTTTATGAGAGAACAGGGATAGCAAAGCCGGTAATGGCTGATTTTTTGGATCTCGTAACTTTGGGTACTGTCGGAGATGTCGTAGAGTTTGATCCTAATAATCGCAGACTGGTTAAAGCAGGTCTTTTAAGAATGCGCAGCGGGAAAACCATTCCCGGGATCAGGGCCTTGGCTTCGCATACCCGTTGTTCTTTGGATGAAGTTGATCCTCACGGTATAGGCTTTGAACTTTGCCCCAGATTGAATGCAGCAGGCAGGATCAAGCTTCCTGACAATCCTGCATTGGATTTATTGCTGACCGATGATCCGGTCAAAGCAGACGAATTGTCATCCCGCCTTGATTTATGCAATCGCCGTCGCGGTGATTTTGAAAGAGTGTTTTTAAAAGAAGCCCGAGAAGATGCGGAAAACACCGACGGTAAGACCAGCGGTGCGCTTACTTTATGCAGAAAACATTGGCTTTCAGGCATAAGCGGACTTATAGCAGGAAAATTAAAAACCGAGTACGGTGTCCCTTGTTTTATCTTTTCAGGTGAAAACGGGATCTTAAAAGGATCGGCAAGATCAGTTCCCGGAGTTCCTTTGGGAAAAATTTTAAAGCGTATTTCTGCCGAGCATCCCGGACTACTTTTACAAGGCGGCGGCCATGCAATGGCCGCCGGAGCAACCATACGGGAAGAATCCTTAGATACTTTCCGATCGGTATTTGCGTCATTATCTCTTGAATATCTGCAGGAGCCTTGCGAGCAGGAATTGGTAACCGACGGCGAGCTGGATGAAAAAAATCTTACTTTAGATTTTGCCCGTAAGATAGAAAAACTGGGACCTTGGGGAGAAGGCTTCCCCGAGCCTCTGTTTGACGGTGAATTTAAGATCATCTCGGTTACGCCGATTCAGAACCGTCATTTGCGTTTTACTTTACAAAGTCCTACCGGTAAAAATATTTATGCGATCCGCTTTCGTGCCTCGTTGCGTGAAAAAGCCTTGATCCCCGGTATAGAGGTAAAAGCCGCCTATGCACTTGATGTCAGTCGTTATCAAGGCACAGAGCGTCTGCAGGTAAGACTTGAAGCTGTTGAACCGATTTGATTTTGTCAGGTGTTTTCTCCAAGACGTACGGCTCCGAAAGCCGCAGCCCCTATGATCCCTGCATGATTTAAGCATTTTGCCGGAACTATGTTCAGCTCTTTGGGTAATTGCTCGCGATATTTTTCAAATTTCGCCGATACTCCGCCGCCGATAATAAAGAGATCAGGGCAAAACAAAAAATTCACGTAGTTTAAATATTCGGCAAGACGTTTACCCCAAATCTTCCACTTGAGTTCTTCTTGCTCACGAACCAGTGCCGAGCAGTAATGTTCGGCAATGTCTCCTTTGAATTTTAGATGACCAAGCTCCGATCCCTGGTACATGACTCCGTTTGCAAACAAAGCTGAGCCTATGCCAGTGCCTATGGTTAAAAAGAGGATCTGTCCTTTAAAATCCTTGGCAGCACCGAATTTCAATTCACACAACCCGGCAGCATCGGCATCGTTGACTACAGGTACTTCTCTTCCTAATTTGTCTGAGAAGAGTTTTTCAACCGGTACGTCTATCCAAGACTTATCGATATTGGCAGCAGTCTTGACAATACCCTGAGTGATGCGGGCAGGAAATCCGCAGGCTACCGGACCGTTGAAACCTGTTTTTTCAACAAGCTCTTTAATCACGTCGGCTACGGCTTCAGGAGTTGCCGGTTTCGGAGTTAAAAGTCTTATTCTTTCGGTGATCGTTTCACCTGTTTTAGTATTTACCACCGCACCTTTGATGCCGGTAC